>NZ_JBJZOG010000003.1:0-160979 GCF_047200535.1 Micromonospora mangrovicola
GGCCGCCCGGCCACCGCCCGGGCTGCCCGGCCAGCCGCGGAGGCGCCTGCGGGACGCTCAGCAGGCCGCGAAGACCTGCTCGCTGACCAGCCGGGCCGCGCCGACCAGGCCGGCCCGGTCGTCGAGGTCGGACAGGATGATCGGCATGCTCCCGGTGGCCAGTGGCGTCGAGCGCCGGTAGACCACCCCGCGGATCTCCGCGAGCAGGATCGGGCCGAGGCCGGTCGCCGCCCCGCCGATGATCACGAGGGCCGGGTTGACGAAGCTGACCAGGCCGACCAGCACCTGTCCGAGCCGGCGGGCGGCGTCCCGGACCAGCATCTGGGCGGTGGGATCCCCGCCGGTCGCCGCCCGGGCCAGGTCCGCCACCGTCAACGTGCCGGACCCGGCCAGCCGCTCGGCGAGCACCGTCGAGCGTCCGGCCCGCGCGGCGGTCACCGCCTCCCGCACCAGGGCGGCGTCCCCGCAGTACGCCTCGACGCAGCCGGTGTTGCCGCAGCCGCACAGCGGCCCGTCCTCGCTGAGCTGGAGATGGCCGACGTCGCCGGCGCCGCTGGTCGCGCCCCGGTACAGCGTGCCGCCGAGCACCAGCCCGCAGCCGACGGCGTTGCCCAGCTTCACGTAGAGGAAGTCGTCGAACGGGCGGCCGGTGCCGGCGTGCCGCTCGCCGAGGGCCATCACGTTGGCGTCGTTGTCGACCTGTACCGGGCAGCCCAGCTCGGCGGCGATGGTGTCGCGTACCGGGAACTGGTGCCAGCCGGGCAGGGCGGGCGGGGCGACCGGCGCGCCGTCGCGGACCGCGACCGGCGCGGGCAGCGCCACGCCGACCCCGGTCAGCCGGGCCAGCCCCGCCTCGGCCCGCAGTTTGCCGAGAAGTTCGACCGCGCGGCCCACCACCGCCTCCGGCCCGAGCCGCACGTCCACCGGCTCGGTACGCCGGGCGAGCACCGTCAGCTCGCCGTCGGTGAGCGCGACGTCGAGCCGCCCGTCGCCGAGCACGACCGCGCCGAAGCGGACCTGCCCGCCGAGCCGGAGCAGGGACGACCGGCGGCCGCCCCGGGAGGCGGCCGGACCGCCGCTCTCCACCAGGCCCTGCGCGGTCAGCCGCTCCACCTCGGCGGCGAACCGGGCCCGGGGCAGACCCAGCGCATCGGTGAGTTCCACCCGCGAGCGCGGGCCGTCGTCGCGCAGCAGGCACAGCAGCCGCGCCTGGTCCGCGTTCTCCGGTCCGACCATGCTCATCGCGATCACCTCCCCCGGAAATGTGCCACACGCCCGTCACGCCCCTGTGACGCGGAGGGGCCGCCCCCGGTTTCCCGGAGGCGGCCCCTGTGGTTCCGGCCGGGTCGGTCAGCCCCGCAGACCCGACATGTGCTGGTAGCTGATCTCCGCGTAGCGCAGCGACCGGCCCGGGTCGGCGCTGCCGCCGGGCGCGTTGTCCTGCTCCCACATCGGGTTGTGGTAGCCCTTGGCGCCCATGTTGGCGAAGAAGGTGCCGTAGTCGATGTCGCCCTGGCCGAGCGGCACCATGTCGTAGCCGGCGGAGTTCGCCGGGTTGTACGCGCCGTCCTTCGCGTGGAACAGCGGGAACCGGATGGGCTGGGCGGCGACCACGGCCAGCGGGTCGAAGACGCTGGTCTGGGCCACCCCGTCCGGGTCGGTGTAGCTGCGGTAACGGTACTGCGCCACGTGCGCCCAGTAGATGTCCATCTCGAACCAGACCCACTCCGGGTTGGTCCGGGCGATGAAGTACTCCAGCTTCCGGACGCCGGAGGACCGGGTCGGCCGGCCCAGCGCGTCCAGCGGCCCGCTGTCCAACAGGAAGTTGTACGCCGCGTCGTGGTTGTGCGTGTAGAGCTTCAGCCCACGCGCGGCGGCCATCTCGCCGAAGGTGTTCCACCGGTCGACGGCGGCGTCCCAGTCGGCCTGGTAGTTGCTGCCGGTCGGGTCGCTGCCGGTGCCGATGTGCGTCATGCCGAGGATCTCGGCGGTGTCCAGCGTCTGCTCGAACTGGGCGACCGTGGTCGGGTTGACCGTGCTCGGGACCGAGGCGTGCGAGCCGTTGGCGCGCAGCCCGTTGTCGTCGAGGATCTTGCGGATCTCCGCCGGGGTGATCTGCCGGCCGAGGATCGAGGTGTGCTGGTTGTACCCGGCGAACTCGACCTCGTGGTAGCCGATCTCGGCGAGCCGGGCGAGCACCCGCTCGAACCCGTACGGCACTCCGCTGCCGTCGTCGGCGGCGCCGATCCGGTCGCGGACGCTGTAGAGGATGATGCCCCGCTTGCCGGTCGGGACGAGCAGTCCGTTGCCGGCGAAGGCGGCCGACGGGGCGAAGCCGGCGGCGCCGACGGCGACGGCGCCCGCCGCCCCGGCGATGGTGCCGAGCATCCGGCGGCGGCTCATCCCGTGCGATGTGTCGTTCATGTCCTACTGCCTCTCTCGCAATGCTGGGTGGTGTGCGGAGGTGGAGGGGTGGGGCCGCGGGACGGTGGCCCCACCCCGGGCGTCACGGCGTGACGCCGATGCCCTGGCCGGAGAACTCGACCCAGTTGAGGTTGCCGAAGCCGCCGGCCGGACCGCCGGGGACGGTGCTGAAGACCAGGTAGAGGCGGTGCGTCCCGCCCGGGTCGGTGATCGGCACGGTGGTGCTGGTGAAGGCGCTGTTGCCGCTGGTCGCGTTGACCGTGGCGGTGGTCAGCAGCGGGCCGGTGGGGGAGTCCAGCCGGAACTGGACGCCGAAGCGGGGCTGCCCGGCGGTGGCGGCGCTGCCCCCGGAGGTGCGCAGCGTCACCGACTGCATGTTCGTCAGGTTCACGGCGTTGTTGATCGCGATCCAGTCGCCGGGGTCGAGGCTGCCGCGCTGCTGCCCGCCGCCGGTGTCGGCGGTGGTGCCGACCGTGGTGCCGGACTCGTCGGTGGCGAACTCGACCTCCTGGCGCTTGGCCTGGATGACCTGCTGGTCCACCGTGGTCAGCGCCGGCTGCCCGTTGGCCCCCCGGTCGGTGTACGACGCGCTGACCACGCCGTAGATGTAGCCGCCGTGGGACGCGTCGTCGGCGTCCGTGGGCAGCACCCCGGAGCAGCCGAACTGGTTCGTCTCACCGTGACCGTGCTGGTCGTGGCCGAGGACGAAGGTGACCTCGACCCTGCCGCAGTCGATCGGGCCGTCCTCCGGGTCGGTGACGGTCACCGACCAGGGGATGTCGTCGCCCCAGCTGAAGAAGGCGCCCTCGAGCGGGGTGACGACGGTGACCGTCGGCGCGGTGTTGCCGACGGTGATGGTGGTGTTCGCCGACGCCGTCTTGCCGCTGGAGTCGGTCACCGTCAGCCGGGCCGTGTAGACGCCGTTGGCGGTGTAGGTGAACGTCGGGTCCGGGTCGATCGAGTCGGTGGTGCCGTTGCCGTCGAAGTCCCAGGCGAACGAGATCGAGTCGGCCGGGTCCGGGTCCTTCGAGCCCTCGCTGGAGAAGGCGACGGTCAGCGGCGCCGTCCCGTTGGTCGGGGTCGCGTTCAGCACGGCGGTGGGTGCCCGCAGGCCCTTGACGTAGCTGAACTTCAGCATCGCCGCGTCCGGGTTGACGTTGAAGAACCCGTCGCCGTACGTCAGGAGGTAGAAGTTGCCGTCGGCGCCCCAGCGCATGTCCATCGGGTTGTCGCAGAGGAACGGCTTGGCCGGGGTGGTGGGTGCCTGCCCGCAGTTCAACACATTGTTGATCTTCAAGACGCCGCCCTGGTCGTCCAGCCGGATCTCCTTGAGCGTGTCCCGGGTGAACTCGCCGAAGAAGATGGCGCCGTCGTAGTACTCGGGGAACTTCGTCTCCGACCTCAGCTCCGGGTCGTAGTCGTACTTCGCCGCGCCGTGCGGACCCACGCCGCCGGTCCCCAGTTCGGGGAAGAGCACCGGGCAGGTCTGGGTGGGCGTCGACAGGTAGGACTCCGGGCACGGCGTCGGCGCCTGGAACGAGTACCACAGCTCGGACCTCTCCACGGCCGGCAGGTCGGTCAGGCCGGTGTTGTGCCGCGAGGTGTTCCTCGGCGCCGCGCAGTCGAACGGCGCGACCGGAGAGATCGGGTTCGTGGTCCAGTTCATCTCGATGTAGGGCAGGTTCGGCTGCACACACATCGGCCAGCCGTAGTTCGCCGGCCTGTCGACCACCATCATCCGGCCGGTGCCGGCCGGTCCCCGCCCGACCTGCGCCACCGAGGAGTCGGGGGAGTAGTCGGTGACGTACGCGACGTCGTTCTTGTCGAGGGTGATCCGGAACGGGTTCCGGAAGCCCATCGCGTAGATCTCCGGCCGGGTCTTCGCGGTGCCGGGCGGGTAGAGGTTGCCCGCCGGGACGGTGTACGACCCGTCCGCGCCGACGGTGATCCGCAGGATCTTGCCGCGCAGGTCGTTGGTGTTGGCCGCGCTGCGCCGGGCGTCGACGAACGGGGCCTGGTAGACGCCGGTGGCACTGATCGAGTCGTTGTGCGGCGAGAAGCCGCCGGAGCCCCCGCCGCCGGCCGGGGTGTCGTCCCCGGTGACCAGCCAGAGGTTGTTCTCGGAGTCGAACGCGATGTCGCCGGCGACGTGGCAGCAGGCGCCCCGGTCGACCGGCACCTGGAGGATCTTCTGCTCGGTGCTCAGGTCCAGCGACGGGGTCTCCCCGTCCACGAACTTGAACCGGGAGAGCTGGAAGTAGCCCTTCCACACGTCCCAGGCGTCCGGGTCGGTGCTGGTGGTCGGCGCGCCGCCGGCGGGCGTGTCCAGCGGGGGCGCGTAGTACAGGTAGACCCACCTGTTGGTGGCGAAGTCGTTGTCGATCGCCGGGCCGTACATCCCGTCCTCGCTGTGGGTGTAGACCGGGATCTGGGCCAGCACGGTGGTCTCGTTGGTCTTCGTGTCGTGCAGGCGTACGCCGCCGCGCCGGTCGGTCTGGATCACCCGACCGTCGGGTAGCACGTCGAAGCCGATCGGCTCGTTGACGTTGGGCTGTGCCCCGACGACGGTCATCTGGTAGTTGGCCAGCACGGTCGCGCCGCAGTCGCCGTCGGTCACCCCGGCCGCCCACTGGATCGCGCCGCCCAGGTGGGCCCGCAGATCCGCGCTGTCGTAGCTCTGCGGGGTCGCGCCCAGTCCGGTGTAGAACGACCGGCCGCCCTGGTAGTCCTTGCACCAGGTGACCGGGTGGTCGAAGTTCATGGTGCCGCCGGTGTACGTCTTCTCGTCCACGGTGGCCAGGACGTGCGAGACGCCCCGCACGTTGGCCGCGAAGTTGTACCACCGGTCGGTGGTGCTCCACCGCTGCGGCAGCGTCTCGGAGGCCGGGTGGACCCGGTCGGCGACGGTGACGGTGGCCCGGCTGGCCGCCGACGGCGCGCCGGTGGCCCGGGTGCCCAGCACCTGGGTGAGGAAGGACCAGTCCGGTTCGGCCTCGATGGCGGAGTGGACGCCGACGAAGCCGCCGCCGTCGCGGTAGTACCGCTCGAAGGCCGCCTGCTGGGCGTCGTCGAGCACGTCGCCCGCGGTGTTGAGGAACACCACGGCACGGAACTGCTTCAGGTGCGACTCGTCGAACTTGCGGGCGTCGTTGGTGACCTCGACGGTGAAGCGCCGCTCGCGCCCGAGCTGCTGGATGGCCTGCACGCCGGCCGCGGTGGCGGCGTTGCTGCCGCTGGCCGAACGGGTGAAGACGAGGACCTTGTACTGGATGCCGTTGCTGGCGGGTGCCGGGGCGGTGAGCACCGGCGCTGCCTGCGCCGGGGCCGGTGCCTGCTGGGCCGTCGCGACGAGCGTCGCGCCGACGAGCGTGAGCAGGCTGAGGTGGGTGGCGGCCCTGCGGCCGAACGGTCTGCGCATCGAACCTCGCTCTGGTCGGGCGGGTCCGCCTCAGCGCCGGGACGAGGCTGAGGAGGTCGCTGGGGAGGTGACGAGAGCCTGGCCAGGTTCCTACGCGAGACGATATTTGCGCAGGGGACCAAAGAGAAGAGGCTGATGGCAAAAGTTTCGGACGAATCACTCCCACTTTTGTTCAGCATGAGCAAAAGGTGGGTGAGCTGGGTGCTGTTCGGACAGGCGGAAGCGGGCCGGTCGCCTGATGGCGACCGGCCCGCTGTCCAGATGGGTCAGAGGGTGCTGGCGTTGGTGCTCGTGCCGGACGATTTGGTGCTCGTGCTGGTGGTCGTCGAGCCGGTCGCGCTGGTCGAGCCCGTGCCGGTCGACTTGGCGCCGGCGGTCGCCGGCGCGCCGGCGAACGGCTTGTCGGCCGCGGTCAGCCCCTGCTTGCTGCCGTTGCCGCTGCTCAGCTTCTCGCCGAGCCTGGTCTGCCCCAGCTTGTCCCTGCCCTCGGCGTAGAGCCGGGTCGCCTGGGCCTGCGCGACACCCGCCGCCTCCTGGACGGTCGGGTGGTCGAGCACCTTGCGGCCCTGGATCATCAGCTCCTCGTACTTCTCCCGGCCGGCACGGGCGCCCAGGACGAATCCCGCAGCCAGCCCGCCAAGGAACATGATCTTTCCGCGCATGGCGGCTCCTTTCGTACCTGACGCGCCGCCGCTCCCGCCGGGCTCCCGGTGGGAACGACCATCTCGCGCCTGAGTCCTCTGTCGGCGGCTAACTACCCATCATGCTCTCCGCTCATACCTCCTTGTGCCGAGACGGCGATTTGTCCGCATTTTTTGAAGGCGACCGACCCTCGAGCGCCGCCCCGGTCGTGGGGTAACCCCCTGGCGCACCACCCCCGGATGTCCTGTACTCTTGTCTCCGTCGCACGGCGCGGAGAGATCCGGCAGCCAGGCGGTGCACGGTCCCCTGTAGCTCAATTGGCAGAGCAGCCGGCTGTTAACCGGCAGGTTATTGGTTCGAGTCCAATCGGGGGAGCTTCGCTCCACACGACGCCCGTCGGCCCAGGCCGGCGGGCGTTTCTCGTGGCCCCGCCAATCCCGGTCCAGGACCTGCGCTTCGACTCGGCCGGGTGGTTTCCGCCCCCGGGCGCGCTTTCGCCCGGCAGGATGGTCGCTGTCGACTTAGACTCCCGCTGCGTCGATTGGTGCGTCGATTCCGAGGTTGGGTGGAGATGGCCGGAGGACGGAGCCGCTGGACGGCCACGCTGATCGCGCTGGCGGTCGTGCTGGGCTGGCTGGTCGTCGGCGGGATCGCCGGGCCGTACTCCGGGAAGCTCGGCGAGGTCGCCACCAACGACAACGCCTCCTTCCTGCCGGCCAACGCCGAGGCGACCCGGGCCCAGCACCTCGCCGCCGGCTTCGTCGAGAAGGAGACCACCCCCGCCCTCGTCGTCTACGAGCGCAGCTCCGGCATCACCCCCACCGACCAGCAGCGCGTCCAGACCGACGCGGCCCGGTTCGCCCGGATCCCGGGGGTGGTCGGCCCGCTGCCGCCGCCGATCGTCAGCCAGGACCGCCAGGCCGTGCAGGTGATCGTCCCCATTGACAGCTCCGAGGGCGAGCAGATCCGCGCGGTCGTCGACCAGCTGCGGGAGATCGCCGGCGCCGACCGGGACGGGCTCACCGTGGACGTGGCCGGACCGGCCGGACTGCTCGCCGACCTGATCCAGGTCTTCACCGCCATCGACGGGCCGCTGCTGCTGGTCACCCTGGTCGTGGTGCTGATCATCCTGCTGATCGTCTACCGCAGCCCGGTGCTCTGGATCTTCCCGCTGCTCGCCGCCGGCATGTCGTACGGGCTGGCCTCGGTCTTCGTCTACCACCTCGCCAAGAACGACGTCATCAAGCTCAACGGGCAGGCGCAGGGCATCCTCACCGTGCTGGTGTTCGGCGCCGGCACCGACTACGCGCTACTGCTCATCGCCCGCTACCGCGAGGAACTGCACCGGCACGAACGGCCCTGGGACGCGATGCGGACCGCCTGGAAGGGGGCCGCCCCGGCCATCTTCGCGTCCGGCGCCACGGTCATCGTCAGCCTGCTCTGCCTGCTGCTGTCCAGCCTCAACTCCAACCGGGCGCTCGGCCCGGTCGCCGCCGTCGGCATCGCCGCCACCCTGCTGGTGATGCTCACCTTCCTGCCCGCCCTGCTGCTGCTCGGCGGGCGCTGGGCGTTCTGGCCGCGCCGGCCCCGCTTCGACCACGTCGACCCGCAGGCCGAGCACGGTATCTGGGGGCGGGTCGCCGGCTTCGTGGCCCGGCGGTCCCGGACCGTCTGGCTGGTCACCGCGGTCGCCCTGGCCGCGCTCGCGGTCGGGGTGACGCAGCTCGGCGCCACCACCCTCGGCCAGTCCGACCTGTTCACCAACCGCACCGACTCGGTGGCCGGCCAGGAGGTGATCGCCCGGCACTACCCGGCGGGCACCGGCAGCCCCGCCACCGTTTTCACCAACCAGGCCACCGCCCAGCAGGTCGCCCGGGTGGCGCAGGGCGTACCCGAGGTGTCCTCGGTCCGCCCGCTCACCCGGCAGGGACAGGCCGGGCCGCCCGACCCGAACGCGCAGCCCCTGGTGGTCGATGGGCGGGTGCAGCTGCTGGCCACCCTGGCCGACCCGCCGGACAGCAACGGCGCCGAGCGGACCATCCGCGACCTGCGCGAGGCGGTGCACAAGGTGCCCGGCTCCGACAGCGTCGTCGGCGGCTTCACCGCCATCAACGTGGACACCGCCGCCGCCTCCACCCGTGACCGCAACGTCATCATCCCGGTGGTGCTGGTGGTCATCGCGGTCATCCTGGCCCTGCTGCTGCGCGCCCTGGTCGCCCCGATCCTGCTGATTGCCACCGTGGTGCTGTCGTTCCTGGCGACGCTCGGCCTCTGCGCGCTGATCTTCAGGTACGTTCTCGGCTACCCCGGGGTCGACCAGTCGTTCCCGCTCTTTGCATTCGTCTTCCTGGTCGCCCTCGGCATCGACTACAACATCTTCCTGACGAGCCGGGTCCGCGAGGAGTCGGTCCGGCGCGGCACCCGGGCCGGCGTGCTCGCCGGGCTCGCCGTCACCGGCGGGGTGATCACCTCTGCCGGCATCGTGCTCGCCGCGACGTTCTCCGCGCTCGCCGTGCTGCCGCTGGTGGTGCTCGTCGAGCTGGGTGTGGCGGTCGCCGTCGGGGTGCTGCTCGACACCATCGTCGTCCGGTCGCTGCTGGTGCCCGCGCTCGCGTACGACATCGGGCCGAAGATCTGGTGGCCCGGCCGGCTGTCCCGGTCCCAGCGGGACGGCGACCGCAGCGGCGCGGAGGTCGCCCGTGCCCGGTGAGACCGACGTCGTCATCGTCGGCGGTGGCCTGGCCGGCCTGGCCGCCGCCCGCCGGCTGCACCGCGCCGGCGTGCCGTGGCGGCTGCTGGAGGCCGCCGACCGGCTCGGCGGCCGGGTCGCCACCGACCGGGTCGACGGCTACCTGCTGGACCGGGGATTCCAGGTGCTCAACACCGCGTACCCGCGGCTCGGCGGCCTGCTCGACCTGGGGAGGCTCGACCTCGGCTGGTTCACCTCCGGCGTGCTGGTCCGCCGGGGCGAACGGCTCGACCGGCTGGTCAACCCGCTGCGCGAGCCGGCCGGCGTCGCCGGCGCCGTCACCGCCGGGATCGGCTCGGTCCTCGACCGGCTGCGCTTCGCCGCGCTGGCCGCCGGCTGCGCCACCCTGCCCGTGGGCCGGCTGCTCACCGCGCCGGAGACCACCAGCGAGGCGGCGCTGCGCCGGGCCGGGCTCTCCGACGCCATCATCGAGGAGCTGCTCCGGCCGTTCCTCTCCGGCGTGCTCATCGACCGGGAGCTGGCGACCTCCAGCCACGTGCTCGCGGTGCTCCTGCGCGCCTTCGCGCGCGGCCGGATCGGCCTGCCCGCCCGGGGAATGGCCGCGCTGCCGCACGCCATCGCCGACCCGCTGCCCGCCGAACTGATCGAACTGGACACCCCGGTCGCCGCGGTCGCGCCGGGCCGGGTCCGCACCGGCGACGGCGACCTCACCTGCCGCGCCGTCGTGGTCGCCGTGGGCCCGCCGGCCGCGACCACGCTGCTGCCCCGGCTGACCCGGGTACGCATGCACAGCTACACGACCTACTACCACAGCACCGACACCCCACCGCTGGCCGAGCCGATCCTGCTGCTCGACGGGGAACGCCGGGAACTGGTGGCCAACACGGTGGTGCTGAGCAACGCGGCACCGTCGTACGCGCCGGCCGGGAAGCACCTGGTGGCCACCTCGGTGGTCGGCCCGCAGGCCCCGCCCGAGCCGGTGATCCGCCGCGAACTGGACCGGCTCTACGGGCGCTCCACCGCCGACTGGACCCACCTCACCACCGTCGCGGTCCCGGACGCGCTGCCCGCCGCACCGCCCCCGCAGGGCCTGCTGCGCAAACCGGTCGCGCTCGGCGACGGGCTCTTCGTCGCCGGGGACCACCGGGACACCCCGTCGATCCAGGGCGCGCTCGCCAGCGGCTGGCGCACGGCCGGCGCGGTTCTCGCGGAGCTGCGCGCCGAGGGCTGACCGGGGCAGCCCGGCCGGGGATGATCATCTATGATCCCGCCGTGCCTCCCACCCCACCCGCCCAGCTGGACGCCGAAGCCGCGTACCCCGAGGTCGCGGCGCTGCGGACGGCGCTGCGCGACCACGACTGGCCGGCGCTGGCGGCGGTCTTCGCGGACGCGGACCCCGCAACCGCCACCCACCTGGTCGACGTCGCCGCCGAGTGGGTCGGCGTGGAGAGCTTGCTGCAGGTGCGGTTGCAGCGGAAGCCGGAGGACCACCTCGCCCGGACCCTGCTCGGGGCGACCCTCGTGCACACCGGCTGGCGGATCCGCACACGGGCCACAGCGGACCGGGTCAGCGCCGACCGGTTCGCCCGCTTCCACGACCACCTGCGCCGCGCCGAGCGGATCCTCATCGACGTGACCGCTCAACGGCCCGACGACGCCGCGGCCTGGACGCAGCGGATCACCCTGGCCCGAGGTCTCGGCCTGGGGCAGGCCGAAACCCGACGACGGTACGACCGGCTCGCCCGGCACGTACCGCACCACCTCCGCGCGCAGGGCTCACTGCTGCAGCAACTCTGCCCGAAGTGGGGCGGCGACTGGGCGGCCGTCGACGCGTTCGCGCAGGACTGTGTCGAGGCGGCCCCGGCCGGCGCGCCGCAGGGGGTCCTGGTGGCGGAGGCACACTACGAGCGAATCATGGAGATCGGCGACCTGCGCGGCCTCGGCGAGTACCTGCGCACGCCCGAGGTGGCCGAGCAGATCCGCGCCGCCGCCGACCGGTCCGTGCGGCACCCCGAACACCGGCACACCATCGGCTGGGTGTTCGTGCGCAGCATGTTCGCGCTGGTCTTCCACCTGATGGGAGAGCACGCCGCCGCCCGGGAGCAGTTCGATGCGCTCGGCGAACACGGCAGTCCCGCCGTCTTCGGCACCGCCGCGCAACTCGCGCAGCTACGCGACGAGGCGTACGCGAAGGGCGGCGGCCGATGATCCGGCGGCTCGACGTCGACGGGGTGCCGACCCTGCTGGCCCCCGCCCCCGGCCCGGTCCGCGCGGGGCTGGTGTTCCGGGTCGGCGTCGCCGACGAGACCCTGCCCCGGCGCGGTATCACCCACCTGCTGGAGCACCTGGCGCTAGCCCCGTTCGGCCCGCTGGACCACAACGCCAACGGCATGACCGACGCACTGTTCACCACCTTCGTGGTGCGCGGCGGCCCGGACGAGATCACCACCTTCCTGGCGACCGTCTGCCGTCACCTGCACGAACCGCCCGCCGGTCGGCTCGCCGTGGAACGGGAGATCCTGCACGTCGAGGAGAGCGGCCGGGGCGGCGGTGGACCGGATCAGCTGCCCCTCTGGCGGCACGGCGCCCGCGACCACGGGCTGGTCAGCTATCCGGAGTACGGCCTGGCCGGGCTGACCGAGGACGACCTGCGCGACTGGGCCGCACGCTGGTTCACCAGGCAGAACGCCGTCCTCTTCCTCACCGCGGACGAGGTGCCGACCGGACTGCGACTGGACCTGCCCGACGGCGTCCGGCAACCGGTGCCCACCCCGTCGTCGGCGCTGCCGCACACGCCGGCGTACTTCCCGGCCGGCGCGGGACTGGTCGCCCTCGACGCGGTGGTCCGGCGGCGGGCGGCCGGCGTGGTCTACGCCGGCGTGCTGGAGCGGGAGCTGTTCCGGTCGCTGCGCCACGAGGACGGGCTCTCCTACCGCGTCGCCGCCGGCTACCAGCCCCGCTACGACGGCACCGCCCGGGTGATCGCGATCGCCGACGCGCTGCCCGACAAGCAGGACGCGGCGCTCGGCGGGGTCATCGACGTCCTGGCCACCCTCCGCGTCGGCCGGATCGACCCCGCCGACCGGGACGTGGTGGTGACCCGGCACCGTGACGAGCTGTCCGCCCCGGACGCCGCCGCGACGCGCCTGTCCGGCTGCGCCCGGGACCTGCTCACCGGGCAGCCCTGTCCCGATCTCGACGAGCTGCGCGCGGAGTTCGACGCGGTCACCCTCGACGACCTCCGCGACGTGGCCCGTGAGGTGGCCGCATCCGCGCTGATCATGGTGCCGCAGGGGCTGACCGCCGACTGGGCCGGATTCAGCGAGGCACCGACGACCTCGGAGGAGGTGGTCGAGGGGACCGTCCACCTGGCCGTGGACGGTGAGGCCGAGCTGACCGTCGGCGCCGACGGGGTCACCGCCACCTACGGGGAGGCCGTCTCCACCGTCCGGTACGCCGACTGCGCCGCCCTGCTCGCCTGGCCAGACGGTGCCCGCCGGCTGATCGGCGGCGACGGCATCACCGTGCACGTCGAGCCGAACCTGTTCGTGCCGACGCCGGACCTCACCGTCGTCGACGACACCGTGCCCCGGGAACGTCACGTGGCCATGCCGGCTCGGCACGCCGAGTCGATCCCACCCCCGCCAGCCACGCCGGGTCGCCTCACCCGGATGGCCCGTTCCGTCCGGGGGGCCACCAACACGGCCGGCGCCTGGCTGTCCGCCGTGCTGTGGGATCCCGGGCGCTGACGCTCCGGCCCGGCCACCGCAGGTCATCCGACTGCACGCTGTTATCCTCGCGTTGCCCATCGTGCCCGTCGGATCTTGACGCTGGCCCGTCGGGTGATGGCCGGTGATCCGTTGGGCGGGTTACGATCCGGCGCGGTAGCGGGGCGGTAGCTCAGCGGGTTAGAGCAGGGGACTCATAATCCCTCGGTCACGGGTTCGAGTCCCGTCCGCCCCACCACGCAAAGTCCCTGCTCAGGCGGGGTGCTGGCGAGCCGGGCGGACCGCGCCAAGATCCGGACCGACGCCATCGGTCCGCACTGAGTCCGCAGCGGCACGAGCCGCCGCCCGGTCCAGGCGGTCCGCGACCTGGTCCAGGTCGTCCTCGAACAGGTCCGCGTAGACGTCCAGCGTCATGGCCGCCGAGGCGTGCCCGAGCATCCGCTGCACCGCCTTCACGTTGGCACCTTCGGCCACCGCGAGACTGGCGGCGGTGTGCCGCAGCTCGTGCGGAGTCAGACCGGCGAGACCGACCGACATCGCCGCACGGTCGAAGACCCGGCGGCGGAAGTTGTTGTTGCGCAGGACTCCGCCCCCGGGGGAGGTGGCCGGAAGGCATTTCCGGGTCTGCTGACGTTCTCGTGGGTCGAGTTTCATGATCGTCCGGGTAGTGGTGTGTGCGACGGCCGAAGTCACGCACGCTGCTAGCCTGACGCGTCTCGCGCGAGAAGGTGGAGTCTGCCCGGTGCTCAGGATGGTGCTGCGTAGGTTGGTCGCGCTGGTAGCCGTCTGCACGGTGACGGGGTGCGGTTCGTCAACGCCTCGTGCAGCTGATCGATCTGCGGGCGGAACGGTTCCTGCCACGGCGCCGGCAAGCTCGGCCACAACCACGACGCCGCCTTCCCCGGCAGTTCCGGCGACCGGCGGATCCGGCTACTCCCCGACGCTGTCCGCGCGCCTGGTGACCACGGACTCACTGCCGTCCGGATTCACTGTGGAGATCGCGACAGTCATGCCGTCGGGCGCTGGAGATGTGCGCCCAGCCGTCCGCGCATCCTGTTCGACCAGCCTGATCCCGCTGCTGTCGGCCACGCGGCTGACCGGGACTCCGTCAGCGATGGCCGCAGCCACTCTCGGCTATGACGGCCCCGATGGCCTCTGGGTGGGGAACGAAGTCCTCAGGACATACGCCGATGACGGTGCGCGACGAGCAATGAGCGACCTGCGAACCTTCATCGGCCGTTGCCCCACCGTCACGTCGCCGGGCCAGGGCGTTGGTGGCAGCCATCCGTACGATGTTCACGAACCAGGCGCCCGTAGATCCTTCCGGTACTGCTCCGGCAGGGCGGAGATCCACTCAACTGGAAAGGTCTCCACCGGCGCCGGCGGCGTTCAGTCCCCTCGAAAGTGACGGTTGATGTCGGCATGACAGGTGAAGCTACATGAGTGACGGTCGATCCACGACCGGGCCGTCGACGGCCGCGCCGACGGGCCGATCCTGCGCGACACCCTCGGTGCGCGCATGGACCGCCACGCCGCCACCCGCCGGCTCAAGCACCTGGCCGCCACCGCCGGGGTCCGCATGCCGAGGATGCACCGTCACATGTTGCGCCACACGTTCGTGACCACCATGCTCGACGCTGGCGTCAGCCTGCGCGACGTGCGGATCGCCGCCCGCCATGCCGACCCACGAACGACGATGCGCTACGACCGGGCCCGGAAGAACCTCGACCGCCACCCGAACTACCTCCTGGCGGCGTACATGGCTTCCGGAACGTAGCTGACTCACGACTTTGGCTCCCCTCTATGTCAAGAGCGGGCGCCGGCGCGTGTCCTACGCTGTCGATGCTCGCTCATGCCGCGATCCGGTGCGACCGCGCTACGCGGCGTCACGAAGTGCTGACTCGGGCGGCATGCGCAGATGCCGATGGGATGTCGTGGCGGCGCGCCGGTCTCCCGGCGATGCTTGCGGCACTGTGACCCGGCTTGGAGGTCGGCCGTCGGTGGCGTGTTCGGCATGAGCGGAGCGAGGCTAGGGCCGCAGGCCGCGCATGAGGTTGGTGACGAGCCCGGTCACGAACTCGTCGGTGATTGGTTCGTCGGGAATCAGCAGCCGGTGATAGCAGGCGCCCCAGAGTTGGTCGACCAGGATGCGGGGGTCCACGTCGGCGCGTAGCTGCCCGCGCCGCTGGGCCCGCTGCATGACCTCGACGGCCAGCCGGCGGCGGGGTGCCGAGTAGTGCTCGCGGTAGGCGGCGGCTAGGTCGGGGTCGGTTTGCGACTGGCCGATCAGTTCGGCGATGACCCGCCCGGCTCGGCTGTCGACGATGAGGTGAACGAAGGCGCGCAACGATCACTCGCGCCCGCGACGGACGGCACGTGCTGTACCGGCGCAGCCCTCTTGGCGATCAGGTGGTCGGCCAGTCGGCGGAGCAGTGATCCCAGTGGACCAAGGCGCTGCCCTTCGGTGATCATGTCCACGAGTCACGTCACACCACTCGCCTACGCACACGGAAACCGCTACAACAGGCCCCTGAGCTGCGGGAACCCGGTTCGGGTTCTGCCACGTTGAGTCCACTTCATGGTCGAGACCGTGGAGAGCCGTGCCCTCGGTGAGGGCAACGGCGACGACGGGTGGGTCCACGAATCGTCGGAACGAGGCTGCTCTGCCGGGGCCATCGGGTCGCTGGCGACGCTAGCCGGTCCGGATCAGCAGCAGAGCCACGGTGGCCAGGTAGATGACCGGGATGGCGACCCCCTCGAAGCCGACTCCCCGACGTTCCCGGATGATCAGCCCGGCCGCCAGCGTGGCGGTCATCAGGGTCGTCATACCGGTGAACAGCAGTCCCGACAGGTTCGCCTCGGAATAGATCGATCCGGACCGGTAGGTGCCGTCGGCCAACAGGATCATCAAAGAGTCGAAGGCGTTGCCGCCGAGGATGTTGCCGATACCGAGGGTCAGCGCCCCGATGCGAACCGCCGCGATGAGGGTGATCAGTTCCGGTAGCGAAGTGATCGCCGTGGTGATCGTGAAGCCCACGAAGCCGCTGGGCAGGCCCGAGGCGGCCACCACGCCGAGCCCGCCCTGACCGATCAGGTAGCCGGTGGCGGCCACCACGGCAGCCAGCGCGGCCAGTCGGAACCACAACCGGTGGGTACTCACGCCGGACGTCGCGGCGGCCGGTACGTCCTGACGGGTGTCGATGGTTCGGCGGGCGAACCACATCGGTTTCCGGCGGAGCCGGCGGAGCAGCACCAGACCGTACAGATAGATGACGGGGATCAACAGGCTCGCCGGGTGCACCCAGAAGACGGTGAGTTCAGGCGTCGCGTACGCCACCACGGGCAGGCAGAGCAACGCCACCAGGACGAGCGACTGCAGGACGTTCTCCAGTGACGCGGCCGCGTGTTCGATGTTGGACCGGCGGTAGAGCAGATCGGCGATGGCCAGCCACACCGTCTGCACCGCGATGCCACCGATCGGGTTGGCGAGGGCGAACTCGGCGTCCTGCCGAACCGAACCGATGATCGTGGTGGCGATGCCGGGCAGTGAGGTCACCGCGCCGAGCAGCAGGCCACCGGCCACCGCCTCGCCCATGCCGGTCCGGTCCGCCAGCTCGTCCGCCGTCCGGGCCAGCGCCCCGCCGGCGAACAGAATCGCCACCAGCGCGGCGAGCAGCGCGATCACGCTGGGCACGAGGGGCCAGGTGCCGGCCGTCACGAGGGTGCCGCCTGCGGGTAGTCCGTTCGCAAAGAACATGGCTCCACCCGTACCCGACTGAGGGGTCTTCAGCACGGCGATCCGGTGACGGGCAGAGTCCGAATCCCCGAGCGCTACACCGACCGGAGCTTCCGTTCGCTGTTGCCCAACGCCAAGCGCTGTCCTGGCCAGCGGAAGCACCGGAGTCACCCGAGGCGTCAGCGCGAGACTTGCAGTCCGCGGGCTGTCCAGAGACCGAGGATCCCGGGGCGTCAGAGGTGTGCCTGCTCCCGTTCGGCCCGAAGGGCGGCGAACGGACCGGCGTTCGGGTCAAAAGCTGAAACGGCACCTCGTTCAGCTGGGACGAACTGGTCTGGAAGGCCTCGGTCATCCAGGCACCGCTTATCCGCGCTGGCGTGTTCGTCCAGGGCATCGGCATCTACCGGTCCGGCTTGAACCGAGCCGTCCCTGCCTAGCTCTGCCAGCCAATCGCGTCGAGGAACTCTTCCACGGCGACCACGACTCGGCTGAGCACCGCGATCGACTCCGTTAGCGGGCCGGGTACGTACATACCATGATCCGCGCCTGCCACCTCCAGCACATGAGGTGACAGCCGGCGGGCCATGTCACCGTCCCAAAGTTCGTCGGCAGTGCCACCCACGAGCAGGAACGGCGCGGTCGCACGACCCAACGCATCAGCCACCCACGGCAGGGTGAGCAAGGGCGTGAGCCACACCGCCGGCAGAGATCTTTCGGCGGCAATCGCTGCCGCATTCGTGCCGAGCGACTTGCCGATCAGCAGTGGGCGACCGCCAACAGTGTCGATCAACGGAGCGACCTCGCCGCTCACCCAGCCCTCGATCTCTGGCTCATCAGGCTTCGGCAACTCCTGGGACCACGAGTATCGGTGCACCGTTGCGCCGCGCCGCTCCGCCACATCGCCGGCATACATGAGCAGGGGTGCGCCCGGCCCGAACCAAATGCCGGGGATCACGACAGCGTCAGCCATGCGGACGACCTTACCTAGACCGGTTTCGTTGTCTCGTGCAACTGGTTCCCGACCCTCCGGGCGTTATCGGTCAGAGCCCCGAGCACCACAGGTGCCCCCGGATGGCAGGCACAACATACTGATCCCGTCGAGTGCGAGCATCCGACAAGGAGGGCGCGGTGATGGTCCCAGAGCCACTGTAGGTACTGCCGCACTTCCTCCGGCCTGGCGACCCATCCGTTGCTCATGTAGGTGAGGATCCGTTTGACCTCCCCGGGTACGAGATCGTAGGCGGTCGCTCCGGTCTCTGGCACTGCTGCGTGAGGGGGAACGGCCACGGGGAGCGGGATCATGGGGAGGCGAGTTCCACTCCTGGTGAAAGCTTTGAGCACCGTGAGGTAGACGCGGGCGAGGTGATACGGGGAGACGGTGAGCGCGAGGCTGGTTATGCCGTGCGCCTGAACCTGGTCAACGATCCATTCTGCCTGCAGTCCGGTGTTGGGGGCCGGCTCGGCTTGGAGGTGAACCCCGCTGATGCGACGAAGGCCGAGGCGGCGCAGGTAGTCGAGCGTGATCTCGACGTAGGTGTCTTCAGCCGGGTTTCCGTTCGCTACCAAGAGACAGCGGAGCGCTGGGTTCGCCTCCCAGGTGCGGATCGCATGAGTGAGACGCCATTCTTCGCCCTGACCGGTGGCTACGACGAGTGCGTCGACGTGATTGGCGGCTGACTGGGGCAGCGTCAGGATCACCGTGAGGGCCTTCATCACCTCCAGGAACTGGCCGGCGGTGAAGGCGGCGAGGTCCTCTTCCGCCAAGATCCGAGGAGTGGCTCTGTTGGGATTCAATGAACCGTCCGGGTCGCGTGTGTGGGGAGCCGATGGCGAGGTTCATCACGGGTCGATCAGGGCACGAGCGGGCCGCGTAGCACCTCGCGGGCACCGTCATCATCGCCGATTACCTGCTTCGGGGCATGGGAAGCCGACCCCAGAGCGCCGACGGGGGTACCGCTCAGTGAGGTCGGGTCGCTCCCGCGCCTGGCGGTCCCGGACGCCGGCCTGGAGTTCGCCGGCATTCGTCAGCGACTCAGGCCGCCGCCACCCGGTCGGCGTCAGCGCGTCGTCCAGGGACGGAGCTTCTCCGGGTTGCGTACGGACCAGATGTGCCTGATCCGGTCGCCTGCGACGTCGAACGCCATCACCGTCACGGTGACGCCGTCCTGCTGGGCCACCAGACCGGGAGTGCCGTTGACCGTACGCTCCAGGATCGTCAGGTTGGGCGCCCGGCCGGCGACGTCGACGAGGACGCGTGCGATCTGCTCGCCGCCTTCGATCGGGCGGGGCTCGGCGCTGACGGGGCCGCCGCCGTCGCCGATCGCGATGGCGTCGGGGTCGAGGAGGCCGATGAGGGCACCGATGTCCTTGGCTTCCCAGGCCCGCTTGAAGTCCCTGACGATGTCAGCGCGCTTGGCTGCCGGGGTCTCGGGAGCTTGTGACGCGCGGATGCGGCGACGCGCTGAGGAGGCGAGTTGGCGGCATGCCGCCGGGGTGCGGCCCACGACCTCGGCCACTTCCGCGAAGGAGTAGCGGAAGACGTCGTGCAGGATGAACGCGACACGCTCGGCCGGGGTCATCGATTCGAGCACGACGAGGAAGGCCATGTTGATCGACTCGTCGAGGGTGACCCGGTCGGCCGGGTCGACGGCGGTGCCGCCCGGCCGCCCGTTGAGCCATTCCGTACGGTCGGGCAGCGGCTCCGGGATCCATTCGCCCACGTAGGTCTCCCGCCTGGCCCGTGCCGAGCGCAGCACGTCGAGGCAGATGCGGCTGGCGACCTTGGTCAGCCAGGCGCCGGGAGACTCGATGGCCTCCTGCTGCGGTCGAGACATGGCGTACCAGCGGGCGTACGTCTCCTGCACCGCATCCTCCGCCTCGGCCAGCGAGCCGAGGAGCCGGTACGCGAGATTGATCAGCTGTCGCCGCTCGCTCATGATCGCGTCCAGGCTCGGGTCGAGCCGGTCGTCGCCCGGCTCGGATCGGGTGCTCATGGTGTCGCCCACTTCCTTGGTCGCGGCTGCCCTCACCGGTCCGACGAGACATCGCACCGAACTGTGAGGCCGGCGCTCGCCTCACATTCGGAAGATCTGCGTCGTCGGACTGGTCGGCGCTGACCATCCTGCTGGCACCGGCGCGCAGGCGGCGCACCGCTCTGCCGTGGCCCGGCGCCGAGCGATGGAACCTCGCATGGAAGGAAACGATCATGGAAGCCGTGAAGGTCGCAATCATCTACTACAGCTCCACCGGCACCGTGCACGCCCTGGCGCGAGCGGCGGCCGAGGGCGCGGAGAAGGCCGGCGCAGACGTGCGACTGCGCAAGGTCGCCGAACTGGCCGCACCGGAGGTGATCAACAGCAGGCCGGAGTGGGCCCAGCACATCCGGGACACCGCCGACGTCGCCGAGGCGAGCCTCGACGACCTGGCCTGGGCCGACGCGGTGCTGTTCGGCACCCCGACCCGCTTCGGCAACCCGTCCAGCCAGCTCAGGTCGTTCATCGACACCACCGGCGCCCTGTGGTTCCAGGGCAAGCTCGCCGACAAGGTGTACTCGGCCTTCACCGCCTCCAACACCGCCCACGGTGGACAGGAGTCCACCATTCTGGCGTTGGGGAACACCTTCTACCACTGGGGCGGCATCATCGTGCCTCCCGGCTACACCGACCCCGTCCAGTTCAAGTCGGGTAATCCCTACGGCACGTCCCACGTCGCCGGTGACGGCCCGCCGAACGACGTGGCCCTGGAGGCGGCCCGCTACCAGGCCCGGCGGGTCGTCGACACCGCGGCGGCACTCAAGGCCGGCCGCACCGACGGGGGCGGTGCTGGCCCGGTTCCCGCAGTGCCGACAGCAGCAGATCCGCGATCGTCGCGGGCTGCGTGACCATCGCCAGATGATCGGCGTCCCGGCGCCGGACCCGGTACCCGCACTCTTCCGCCTGCTCTGCCGTGGACTGGTACGCGGCGCTCAGCTGGAGGTAGACGCGGCGGGCGGAGTCCCACGCGTCACCCGGGGTGGGCAGCACCTCGGAGACGACCTTCCACGGCAGCTCGGGCAAGCCGTGCAGCACCTGTCGCCGCTGGCCGGGGTCGGGCAGGAGATCGTCGAGGGAACCGGCGGGAAACCAGGCGTCCCACGTCGGCAGCCGGCCCGACACCGCCATCTCCCGCAGCCACGTGGCCCGCTCCGGCGGCAGCGACCCCACCCAGCTGGTGCCCGGGTGCGGCAGGCGGGCGTCCAGGAAGACGACGTCGAGCCGGTCGCCGCCGACCGCGTCGGCGATGCCGGGCAGGTAGGCGCCGGCGCGGCTGTGGCCGACGACGACGGCGGGCGCTCCGGGGGCGACGCTGGCAGCCGCCGCCGCGCAGACCGCCGCGTGAAAGGACGGTGCCTCCACCAGAGGGCGCAGGTCCGGCACCGCCACGCGCCACCCCGCCGCTTCGAGGTGCGGCCGCAGGGCGTGCCACGTCGCCGAGGTGAGGAGGGGACTGTGGACGAGGAGCATCGTGGGTTCGGCGGGCACCGCCCCATCCTGGTGCATCCACCGGACGCCCAGGTGCGCTGGCAGGTCCTGGCGCGGGCGGGTACCTGGGCACGAAGGCTCATCCCGGCGACCGTCGGAAGCGGAAGGATCAGGAGCATGACGAGGCTTGCGCGCACCCTGCTCGGCGGCCTGATCCTGGCGGCGGCGACGGTCGGCACCTGGTTCGCCTGGCTGAGCTGGGACACCGGCTACACGGTCGACCCGCAGACCGGCGCGACCGGTGGCCCGTACGCGGTCTGGCAGGTGGCGGGCTGTGTGCTCACGCTCGGCGTGGTCGCCACCGCCGGTGGCTGGTGGCTCGGCCCGCGGCTGGTGACGCCGGTGATGGCGGTCGCCTTCACGGCCGCCTGGACGGTGCACGCCGCGTCGATCGACGACAGCGGGCTGTGGGCGGTGGGGGCTGGACTCGTGCTGATCGGGACGGCGGCTGGCAGCGGCGTGGTCAGCCTCGCCGCCCACCGGCTCCGTCGGCGCCCGAGCGGCTCGTGACCCCCGTCCGGGTCGGCGCGGATGCCGTTGGCCCGGTTGTCGCAGACCCCACCGGCCGATCATCTCGACTGACCGGGAAACGACGAGGGCCCCGCCGAACCGGCGGGGCCCTCGGGCTCAGCGGGCGCTCAGGAGAGCGTCTTCAGGTAGTCGGGGTTGGCCTTCAGCCACTCCTCGACGGCCTTCTTCTCATCGCCCTTGTGGGTGTTGAACATCAGGTCCTCCAGGGACCCGAGCTGCTGACCGTCCATCTTGAACTTCTGCAGCATCGAGGCGAGCTCGGGGAAGTCCTTGCCGAAGCCCTTCCGGGCCAGGGTGTTGACCTGCTCGGCCTGGCCGAGGGTGCCCTTCGGGTCGGCGAGGTCCTTCAGCTCGTACTTGGCGTAGGCCCAGTGCGGGTGCCAGAGGGTGACGACGATCGGCTTCTTGTCCGCGATCGCGCCGTCGAGCGCGGCGAGCATGGCCGGGGTGGAGGAGGTCTTCAGCTTCAGCTTGCCGTCCATGCCGTAGCTGGGGATGACCTTCTCCTGGGTGGCCTTGGTGAGGCCGGCGCCCGGCTCGATGCCGATGATCTGCCCGTCGAACTTGCCGGCGTTGGCGGCCAGGTCCTCCAGCGAGTCGACGCCGTCGACGTACTTGGGCACGGCGATGCTCAGGCTGGCGTCGTCGTACCAGACACCGAGCTTCTCCAGCTTGTCGCCGTACTTCTCCATGTACGAGGCGTGCGTCTGGGGCAGCCAGCTGTCCAGGAACAGGTCGATGTCGCCGTTGGCGAGACCGCCGTAGACGAGCCCGGCCTCCAGGTTCTTCAGCTGGACCTGGTAGCCCTTCTCCTCCAGGATGTGCTGCCACAGGTGGGAGGCGGCGATCGCCTCGTCCCAGGCCATGTAGCCAATGGTGATCTTCTTGCCCTTGTCGGATGCACCGTCCGACTTGTCGCCGCAGGCGGCAGCGCCGCCCAGGGCCAGGGTCGCGGTCACCGCGAGGGCGAGTACGCGCTTCATTGTCGTGAACACAGGGTTGTCCTTCCTGTATCGGGGCGGCCGGCGGACCCGCCTACGCGGGAACAGGGGTGCCGGCCTTGGGCGACGGTCAGGCGGCCTGCTGTGCCAGCCGCTGTGCCCGTGCGGACGGGAACCGGTCGCCCACGGAATCGGTAAGTCGGTCGAGCACCACGGCCAGGACGACGACGGCGATGCCGCCTTCGAAGCCGCTCCCGACCTCGACCTGGGAGAGCGCGAACATGATCACGTCTCCGAGGCCGCCGGCGCCGACCATGCCGGCGATGACCACCATGGACAGCGCCAGCATGATCACCTGGTTGACGCCGGTCATGATGGTGGGCAGGGCCAGCGGCAGCTTCGTCCGGAGCAGCACCATCCACGGCGGCGCGCCGAACGACTCCGCGGCCTGGACGATCTCCTTGTCGACCTGCCGCAGGCCCAGCTCGGTCAGGCGGACGCCCGGCGGCATGCTGAACACCAGGGTGGCCAGCACGCCCGGCACGGTGCCGATGCCGAAGAAGAAGATCGCCGGGATGAGGTAGACGAACGCCGGCATGGTCTGCATCAAATCCAGCACCGGCCGGGCCAGCGTGGCGGCCCGCCTGTTCTCGGCGATGAAGACGCCCAGCGGGATCGCCAGCACCAGGGCGAGCACGCTGGCCACGAGCACCTGGGCGAGCGTGCTCATGGTCTCCTCCCAGTAGGGCATCCCGGCCACCAGGCCGAGACCGACGGCGGCTCCGACGCCGAACTTCCAGCCGCGCAGCCACCAGCCGAGCCCGGCGAGGACCAGCACGACCACCACCGCCGGCACGCCGGTGAGCAGGTCGTTGAGCGGACGGACGAGCGCGTCGACCACGGTGGCGACCGCGTCGAAGAACGGGCCGAGGGTGCCGGTGGCCCAGTCGACGGCGGATTCGGTCCACTCGCCCAGTGGCACCCGGGGCAGCCAGCTGTCGAGCGGCGACTGCGTGAGGCTCATGCCGACTCTCCCTTCGTACCGACCAGTTCGACGTTGTCCGACACCGGCTCGTCCGCCGCCGGCACCTCATCCGGAGCGCTCACGGCCAGTGCGCTGAGCAGGGTGATCCGGGGGATCACCCCGGTCAGCCGGCCCCGCTCGTCCAGCACCGCCACCGGGTGCTGGCTCTCCGCGCAGTCGGCGAAGAGATCGGCCACGGCGGTGTCCTCGGCGACCGTGCGGACCCGCTCGGTCGAGACGTACCCGTCGAGGTTCGGCCGGCCCTCGCGCAGCGCGCGCAGCACCTCGTCCTCGGTGACCGTGCCGAGGAACTGCTTCATCGGCCCGGTCACGTAGACCACCGAGGTCTGGCTCTCCCGCAGCGCCTTGGCGGCCACCCGGGGACCGGCGTTGACGTCGAGGACGTGCTGCGGCTTCTCCATCACCGACGCGGCGGTGAGGATCCGCGTCCGGTCCACGTCGGCGACGAACTGCGCCACGTAGCCGTTGGCCGGGTCGGTGAGGATCTCCTCGGCGGTGCCGATCTGGACGATCCGGCCGTCCCGCATCACCGCGATCCGGTCGCCGAGGCGCATGGCCTCGTTGAGGTCGTGGGTGATGAAGACGATCGTCTTGCCCAGCTCGGCCTGGAGCTCCAGGAGCTGGTCCTGGACCTCCCGGCGGATGAGCGGGTCCAGTGCGGAGAACGCCTCGTCCATGAGCAGGATGTCGGTGCCGGCCGCGAGCGCGCGGGCCAGCCCGACCCGCTGCCGCATACCACCGGAGAGGCTGTGGGGGAGCTTGTCCGCCCACTCGTCCAGGCCCACCATCCGCAGTGCGTCCATGGCCCGCTCGCGCCGTTCGGCCTTGGGCAGCCCGGCGACCTCCAGCGCGTACCCGGCGTTCTCCAGCACCGTCCGGTGTGGCATGAGCGCGAAGTGCTGGAAGACCATGCTGATCTTCTCCCGGCGCAGCTTGCGCAGCGCCGCGGGCTTCAGCTTGGTCAGTTCGACCCCGTCGACCTGCACGCTGCCACTGGTGGGTGGCAGCAGGCCGTTGAGCATCCGGATGAGGGTCGACTTGCCGGAGCCGGACAGGCCCATCACGACGAAGATCTCGCCGGGTCGTACCTCGAAGTTCGCGTCGATCACGGCGGCCGTGGCCGGCAGGCCGGCCAGGGCCTCGGTGCGCGGCGCGCCGTTCGCCAGACGCCTCACCGCTTCGTCAGCTCGACTGCCGAAGATCTTGTATAGCGACTTCACTGCGAGCGCGGACATGGTCCCCTCTCCGACGGAAACCGCTGGCGGATCGCGCCATCGATGACCATCTTCGCGTCTCGTCGGTCGATATCAACATCGGTCACATTCTGCGGGCCGTAAGGGGCCGGCCGAGAAACCTACCTACGTCATCGCCGTAAATCCAGCGGCTACTGCGGGGAATGTGTATCTGCACACAGAAATTCGCGGGCGGCGGTTGTCGAATCCGGTCATCCGGGCGCGCCTCGACGTGCTGTCCGCGCCGTCCTGACCAGGAGGTTCAGCGTTTTCCGCGCCGATCGTCCCGACCGCCACAGGGCCTTGACGGGGTGGGGCCAGCTGTCACCGATCCTCCCGGAGTATGACGACGGTGATAGAGAATCGTCATGTGTTCTTCATATTCCATTGCGCGGTCGGCGCGCCATCGGGACGGCCCCGACTCGCGGCTGCCGCTTTCGGGTCCGGGGGCTGAGAATCGCCGACGGTGTATTTCGGCGAGCGGCCGGGCCGGCGGCCACGACAGTCGCGACGGTGGCGGCACGGGCGACCCGGGCCGGGGGCCCGTGGTGATCCGGTGACCGGTGTGCCGACCGGGCCCCGGCGGCGGGAAATCCGGTTACGGTGGCCGATCCCACCGCGCGGTGGGAGCGCCCTTGCGGCAGCCGCGACACGCCCGACGACGGCCCACGGGCGGCTTGCGACGATGTGCAAGGCTGGCCGACGGAGCGATCCGGAGGGTGCCGCGGTGGATGGGTCGACGGTGACAGCAGAGCGGGTGCGGTCCGTTGAGGACGATCTGGCGGCCCGGGCGTGGGCGGTGCAGGCAGCGGCGATGGCCCGGATCACCGCCGCGGCCCCGGGCTCGACCGGCGGGCCGGTACGGCTCTTCGCCGAGGGGCTGCCGGCGATCCTCGAACGACTCAAGGTGCTGGAGCGCGCCACCTCGTCGGTGGTCTACAACCTCAACCCCAGGTCGGTGTTCGATCCGCAGCGGCGGGAGCGGGAGCCCAACCAGCGCACCCGCACGCGCGGCATCGGCGGCCACATGATCACGGCTCCGCTCCAGCACCTGTCGCTGGTGGCGGCCGCCCACCCGGACACCTGGGTGGCCCCGGTGGTGCAGATCGCCGGCATAGTCGTCGACGAACGCCTCGGGCTGTTCGCCGGTCCGCCCACCCCGGACGGGCGGCCGACCGCCTGGCTCTGCCGGGATCCGGACCTGATCATGGCGTTCTGCGAACTCTGGTGGGTGGCGAAGCAGCACGCCGTGCCGATCCACGAGGCCCCGGGCGTGGTGCCGCTCACCGAGCGCCAGTTGGAGGTCGCCGCCCTGCTCTGCCGGGGCGCCAAGGACGCCGCCATCGCCCGCCGGCTCGGAGTGTCGCCGCGGACCGTCACCAGCGACGTGGGGCGGTTGCTGGACGCCTTCGGGGTCGCGACCCGCTGGGAGGCCGGCATGGTGCTCGGGCGGGCCTGCCCGCCCACCCTCGTCGACTGAGGCCGGGCGGCGGCTCTTCCGGCCGGGCATACTTGCCGGATGTCGAGACCCGCCGAGTCCCGCCCCCAGGCGGTGTCGCCCATGCTGGCCGCGTTACGTGCCGGCACCCGGGTGCATCACCTCGCCCTGGAGCGCGACCTGGACCTGCCCGGCCGGATCCGGGACCGGGCCGACCTGGTGACCGTTCTCTCCGCGATGCTCGCCTCCTGGGCGTCGCTGGAGCGGGATCTCGCCGCCGCCGACTGGTCCGGGCTGCGGCTGGACACCCGGCTCGGTGCGGCGACCGATCTGCTCCGCGCGGACCTGGCGGCCCTCGGGGTGGACCCGGAGGCGGCGCCGGTGGCGGAAGCCGGTGTCCGCTTCGGCTCGCCGGCCCGCGCGGTGGGCGGCCGGTACGTCCTGCTCGGCAGCGCCCTTGGCGGCAGCGTCATCGCCCCCGCCGTGGAGCGCCGCCTCGACCTGGCCGAGGGGGCGGCAACCCGCTTCTTCCGGCGCAGCGGGCGAATGCCCGGCCGTGACTGGCGGGACTTCCGGCTCGCCGTGGCCGGTCGCGACTGGTCCTCCGCAGAGCTGCGCGAGGCGACCGACGCCGCCCGGGAGACCTTCACCTTCGTCGGCCGCGCCGCCGCTCCGGTCCTCGGCCACCGCGTCGATCCGGCCGCCTGAACCGGCGCGGCCCCGGTCCCGGCCGGCCCGGCCGTCGGGCCGGGTACGCCACCAGGCCGTATGTGTGACCAAGCGCCCGATGGCCCACCGCCCCGGCCGCTCGCCGGGCCGCCGCCGCTACCCTCGTCCCTCGTCCCGGGCGGCCGGGCTGACGAGGGGGCACAGGTGAGCGGGATCCGGTGGGGCGTGGTGCTGCCCCAGGGCTGGCGGTCCGACCTGACCCACCTGGGCGACCCGGTGGCGCAGTTCGAGGCGATGGTCGGGGTGGCCCGGGAGGCCGACGAACTGGGCTGCGACTCGGTCTGGCTCTACGACCACGTGCAGGCTGTCTCCGGCCGGCCGGAGACCACCTTCGAGTGCTGGACCAGCCTGGCCGCGATCGCCCGGGAGACCCGCCGGGTCCGGCTGGGCCAGATCGTCACCTGCAACAGCTTCCGCAACCCGGCGCTGCTGGCGAAGATGGCCGCGACCCTCGACGTGGCGAGCGCCGGGCGGGCCTTCCTCGGCCTCGGTGCCGGCTGGGATCAGCGGGAGTACGACGCGTACGGCTTCCCGCAGCCGTATCCGTCGACGGGGGAGCGGTTGACCCGGCTGGACGAGGCGGCGGCGGTGGTCACCGCGATGCTGCGCGAGCCGGTCACCACCGTCGAGGGCCGGCATCACTCCGTACGCGGGGCGCAGAACGTGCCGACCGGGGCGGGCCGCTCGCCCGTACCGCTGCTGATCGGCGGCAGCGGCGAGAAGCGCACGTTGCGGACGGTGGCCCGGTACGCGGACGCCTGCAACCTGACCGATCACACCGACCCGGCCTTCTACCGGCACAAGCTGGACGTGCTGGCCGGGCACTGCGCCGACCTCGGCCGCGACTACGGCGCGATCCTGAAGACCGCCTCCCTCTCGGTCTTCACCGGGGCCACCGAGGCCGGGGTGACCGCCCGGCTGGCCGGGCGGGACCGGGCGGAGACGGCCGCGGGCAGCGCCGTCGGCACCCCCGCCGAGCTGGTCGAGGTGTTCGGTCGGCTGGTGCAGGCCGGCATGGAGTACCTCATCCTCTACCTCCACGAGCCCACCGACCTCGACGCGCTGCGGCTCTTCGCCCGTGAGGTCGCCCCGCAGCTCGGGTAACCAGGGCGGGGAACCTCGCGACCCCGGGGCGGGTCCCGGGCCGGCGCCGCCGGCCGTCCCGGCGGGATCGCTAGCTGTACCGGCCGGGTCCCTTGGCGTACCTCAGGTAGAGCATCGGCCCGATGGGAAACGACAGCACGATGATCAGCGCCCAGGTGTTGCGGTCGAAGTGGCGCAGGTTCCGGTCGCTGGTCTGGGCCAGGCCCGCGAGGCAGCGCCGGTCGAACCAGACGACGACGGCCATGATCGCCGCAACGGTGACCAGGCCGACCGTCAGGCTTCCGCCCATCGCTGCCCTCCGTCCGCCCTGCGCCGCATGCCCGCCTCCGGGAGTCGATCGCCGGACGTGGTGAGGTCCGGCACTGTCGAGCCTACCCGTCGGGCGGGTGGGGGCCCGGTCCACAGCCACCTGTCGGAGGTGCTGACCCGACCAGGATTTCAGGTCGCCGACCGGGGACCGGGCGCCCCGTCCGGGCCTGGGCGGCCGGGTCCCGGTCGGCGCTGACCGAACTCGCCGGCGACGGTCCGCAGCGTTCGGGTCAGCTCCTTCGCCGACGGTGCGCTGCCCGGGTCGACCAGCCACTGGGCCGCCACCCCGCCGAGCAGCGCCTGGTGGAACCCGCCGAGCGCCAGCGCGGCGGCCTCGTCGGCGGCCGGGTCGAGCCGGTGGAAGATCTCGGCCAGGCCGAGCCGGGCCTGGCGGTTGGCGGTGGCGAACGCCTCCCGCAGCTCGGGTGCCCGGTCCATCTGGGCGATCAGCTCGAACTGGATGGCCCAGAGCGGCCGGAGCCGGGCGAAGGACTCGATGATCCGCTCCCAGGCCGCCTCGAACCGCTGCTCGGGTGTCGCGTCCGGGCCGGCGTCCTGGGCCAGGGCGCGGCCCAGTTCCTCGCCCCACTCCGCCATGGCCTCGGCGAGCGCCTCGTTGAGCAGTGCCTTCGTGGTCCGGAAGTGGTAGCCGATGGCGGCCAGGCTGGTGCCGGCGGCGGTGGCGACGTCGCGGGCCGTGGTGGCCGTGTAGCCCTTCTCCATCAGGCAGCGCTTCGCGCCCGCCAGCAGGTCCTCCCGATTTCCCATGTGGAGAAGCGTACCCGCACTTTGAACATGCGTCTTGCACAACCGTCTAACACGCTTGTACCGTCACGGCCATGACCGATGTGCTGATCTCCGGCGCCGGTGTCGCCGGCACCACGCTCGCCTGGTGGCTGCGCCGCCACGGCCTCCGGCCGACTGTCGTCGAGCGCGCCCCGGCGCTGCGCGACGGGGGCTACAAGGTGGACGTCCGGGGGGCGGCCCTGACCGTGCTGGACCGGATGGGCCTGAGCGAGCAGATACGCGGGCGCGACACCGGAATGCGCCTGGCCCGCTTCGTCGACGCCGGCGGTCGACAACTGGCCACCATGGACGCCGCGCTCTTCGGCGGCCGGGAAAGTGACGACGTCGAGATCCTGCGGGGCGACCTGGCCCGGATCCTGATGGCCGCGACCGGCGATGTGGAATACCGCTTCGGCGACTCGATCGCCGCGCTGCGCCCCGCTGCCGACGGGATGGTGGTGGACTTCGAGCGCGGCCCGAGCCGCCGTTTCGACCTGGTCGTCGGCGCCGACGGGCTGCACTCGACGGTCCGGCGGCTGGCCTTCGGCCCCGAGTCGGCGTACCTGCGCCCGCTCGGGCATCACATCGCCATCTGCACCGTGCCGGCCGAGTTCGGCGAGGAGCGGGTCGAGCTGATGCACCCGGCGCCGGGACGGACCGTCGGCGTCTACCGGACCGCCGGCGCGCCGGACGCGCGGGCGCTCTTCCTCTTCCGGTCGCACGCCGAGGCACCCGGCCACCGGGACGTGGCCGGCCAACGGGCGGTGCTGGCCCGGGCCTTCGCCGGGGTCGGGTGGCGGGTGCCGGAGCTGCTCGCCGAGCTGCCGGACGCGTCGGACCTCTACTTCGACGCGATGAGCCAGGTCCGGATGGAGCGCTGGTCGACCGGCCGGGTCGGCCTGGTCGGGGACGCCGCGTACGGGGCGTCGCCCGCCTCCGGGCAGGGCACCAGCCTCGGCCTGGTCGGGGCGTACGTGCTGGCCACCGCGCTGGTGGAGGCGGCCGGGGAGCCGGCGGCCGGGTTCGTCACGTACGAGCGCCGGATGCGGCGGTTCGTCGCTGCGAACCAGCAGCTGGCCGAGCGGAACCTGAAGGGCATGGTGCTCGGCTCGGCCGGGCAGATCCGGTTCCAGACCCTGATGCTGCGGCTCATGCCGCGCCTGCCCGGCCGGGAGCGGATGATCCGCCGGGTCACCGGGCCGATCCGCGCGGCGGCCACCGCGATCACCCTCCCGGACGTGCCGACCAGTGCCGCCTGACCGCCGTCGCCCGGGCCGTCAGGACTCCGGGGCGTCCAGGCGCTCGGCGTACGCGGCGCGCAGCTCGTCCCAGCCGAAGTCCGTCGACTCGGCGCCCCGGATCGGGCCCACCGGGTCGCCGTCGAGCAGGTGGCCGGCGACGTCCAGGCAGAGGTGCCAGCCGGCGGCCATGATCGGGGCCAGGTCGGGCTTGTCGATCCGGTGCCGCAGGGTCAGCCGGGTGCCGGCGTCGGTGCGGGCCAGCTCCCAGCGCAGCAGCCCGTCGCCCCAGGTGTACTCCAGCAGCGTCGGCCGCTCGGCCCGCCGCACCGTCGCCTGCTGGGGATACCTGCGGTCGCCGTCGACCGTGCTGAGCGTGGCCCCGCCGGGGGTGCCGAGGTCGCGGCTGGCCAGGAAGGGGGCCCACTGGGCGAGCCGCTCCGGTTCGGTCAGCGCGGCCCACACCCGCTCCGGCGGGTGCCGCAGGTCCCGGACGAACACCAGGTCCCAGCCCTGATCGGCGGGTACCCGGGCGACCTCGGCGAGCGGGCCGGGCCGGAAGCTCTCGCGGTCCATCGTCACTCCTGACTGTCGAGATGGCGCTCCAGGGCGTCGAGGTGCGCCGCCCACATCCGCCGGTACGGTCCGAGCCAGTCGTCCACGGCCCGCAGCGGTCGGGTGTCGATCCGGTAGATCCGCTGCTGGGCCGCGGTGCGGCAGGTGACGAAGCCGGCCTCGCGGAGCACCTTCAGGTGCTTGGAGACGGCTGGCTGGCTCATCCCCAGCGCATCCACGAGATCGCCGACGCTGCTCTCCGCCCGGCGTAGCCGGTCGAGGATGCGGCGTCGGGTGGGCTCGGCCAGGACGGCGAACGCGTCGACGGACACCCGAACAATATGCCTTACAGGTTATATGCCTGTCAAGGAATGTAGGAGTTTCAGGCAGGGGCCCTCCTCGACGCCCGGCGTCGGGAAGGGCCCCTGCCTACCCTCAGTGCCAGGTGTCGGTGAGGGTGACCGGGCCGGTGGCGGTGGCCGTGCGGTTCGCGCCCGACTCCCAGACCACCTGGCCGTCGGCGGTCCGCTTGACGTACTTGTAGGCGAAGGGGGTACCGGCCGGCAGGGTCACGCCGCCGGTCCAGACCGGGTAGCTCGCCGCCGACAGCGGCAGCCCTCGGGCCGGGTCCCAGCCGCCGAGCGCGGGGATGTCACCGACCACGTAGACGCTCTCCCCGTAGACGGTGTTCACCGTGGCCCGGAAGTCGACCGTGGCCGACGCGGGCGGGGTGCCGGACGGCTGGTTCCAGGTCGCGGTGACGGCGGTACCGCCGGTGCCGGCGCGGTTGGGGCCGTTCTCCCACTGCACCGCGCCGTTGCCGATCTTCACCAGCTTCCACTCGAACGGGGTGCCGGCCGGGAGGTCCACCGCGCCGGTCCAGGTGGGGTAGCTGCTCGTGGAGGTGGTGAGCTTCACCCCGCCGGCCGGGTTCCAGGCACCGAGCTGCGGCAGCGAGCCGACGACGTACACCTCCTGGCCGTAGTCGGTCTGTGCGGTGACGGTGAACCGGGTCAGGCCGGCGGGCGCCGTCGGCGTCGGGGTCGGCGTGGGTCCGCCCGGGGACGTGCTGGCCGACGGCGTGGCGGACGGCGACGGCGACGGCGTGCCAGCGCCGACCCGGGCGTCGACGTGCAGGGCCAGGGCGTGGTTGGCGGGCACGGTGGCGGTGAAGCCGCCGCCGGAGACGGTGACGGTGTCGCCGGTGCAGATTCCGGTGGTGCGCTGGTAGACGCCGCTGGCCACGTCGCAGTACCGGCCGTCGGGCAGCCCGGTGGCGAAGGCTCGGCTCCACGCGCCGTCGGTGGCGTTGAAGGCCGCGAACCCCTTGTCGCCCCGGGCGAACGCGAGCCGGCCGTTGCCGTCGGTGACCACCTGGGCGAGCCCGGTGCCGGCGACAGCGTTGCGGAAGCCCGGCATCCCGGCCACCTGCGGGTTGCGGTGCTCGCAGATCCACTGCCCGTCGCCACAGGTGGTGGCCTTCGTGGTGCCGTCGGCGGTGCTCGGCGGCCCCTGCGCGGTCACCGAGCCGAACGCGTAGCTCGACATGAGCTGCGGCCGGCCGTACGGGTGGGCCAACATGAACGCGTCCGCCAGGTAGTAGCGGTCACCGTTCTTGTAGGTCAGCGTGGGCGCGGACCGCTGGGTGTCGTGGTTGTCGACGAAGGTGATCGACTGGGCGCCGGTGAGGCCGCCGTGGTTCGGCATCGAGGCGAGCCTGCTGATGTTGCCGTCGCGGAACGCCGAGGAGACCGCCCGCTGGTAGTCGAAGTTGGTCACCGCGCCCATCCCGGCGTAGGCGGTGTACGGGATGACCGAATCCCCGTAGACCTCCTGGAAGATGTCCGGCCGGCCGCCGAAGCCCGGCACGTCGTGCAGCCGGCTGTAGATGTCGGCCAGGTGCGCCTCCTGGACGTGCTTGGCGGCGTCCACCCGGAACCCGGCCACGCCGAGGTCGATCACCGAGTTCATGTACTTGGCGATCTTGCGGCGTACCTCGGGATCGGCGGTGTTCAGGTCGGCCAGGTCGAGCAGTTCGCAGTCCTGGATCTCCGACTTGCTGCCCCAGTTGTCGATCCGGTGGTAGCAGGGGGCGAAGTCGGCGTACCGGTAGCTGTCGCCGGAGCCGTCGTCGAACAGGTTCGGGTAGGCGTACTTGGTGTACGGGGTGCCGGCGCTGCCTGGGCCGTTGCCCGCCGAGCCGGTGCCGCTCATGTGGTTGAGCACCACGTCCACGTAGACCTTGACGCCCTGGTCCCGGCAGCGGCGGACCATGTCCGCGAACTCGTCCCTCGTGCCGCGCCGGGTCCGGTCGAGCCGGTACGACACCGGTTGGTAGTCCTGCCACCAGGGGTAGCCGGCCCCCTCGGCGCTGGGGATCACCACGTGCTCCTGCGGCGGGGAGACCTGCACGCCGCCCCAGCCGGCCGGGCCGAGCGTGCTCTCGCACTCCTGCGCCACCGAGGACCAGCGCCACTGGAACAGGTGGACGATCGCGTCGCCGTTCGCGGTCACCGCCGCGGCGGCCTCGGCGGGGCGGGGTTCGGCGGCGGCGGCGACGGCGGTCAGCCCGCCGGCGGCGAGTGCCGCGGCGAGCGCGGCCGCCGGTACGGCGGCCCGGGGTCTACGGGACATCGGGGTACTCCTCGGGACGGAGGGCAGGGGAACAGGAGCCGAAAGAATCGGCAAGGTTTCCTGCAAGTTACGCAAGAAGTTGCAGGTTCTTGCGACCGTAACAGTGATGACGGTGATTGTGAATCGCCGATTTCTCTGTCTCTGCTTGGCGTGTATCCCCTTGCGGCGACGTGCAAGTGCTGCAAGAAATCGGCGGAAGCGTCTCCGTCGCGTCGTCCGGGCGTGGCGGGCCCGCCGGGCTTCCTATGCTCGGATCATGGAACTGCGGATCTTCACCGAACCCCAGCAGGGCGCCAGCTACGACCAGCTGCTCGCCGTCGCGCGCCGCGCCGAGGAGACGGGCTTCGGCGCGTTCTTCCGCTCCGACCACTACCTGAAGATGGGTTCGGTGAGCGGGGAGCCGGGCCCCACCGATGCCTGGACGACCCTCGCCGGCCTGGCCCGGGACACCGCCCGGATCCGGCTCGGCACGCTGATGACCGCGGCCACCTTCCGGCTTCCCGGCCCCCTCGCCATCACCGTGGCGCAGGTCGACCAGATGAGCGGCGGCCGGGTCGATCTGGGCCTCGGCGCCGGCTGGTACCGCGAGGAGCACGACGCGTACGGCATCCCGTTCCCGCCGCTGGGAGAGCGCTTCGACCGTCTCGAGGAACAGCTCGCGGTCATCACCGGGCTCTGGGAGACCCCGGCCGGCACGACCTTCGACCACCCTGGCAAGTACTACCCGGTCAGCGACTCACCGGCGCTGCCCAAGCCGGTGCAACAGCCGCGCCCGCCGATCCTGCTGGGCGGCACCGGACCGAAGCGGACACCGCGACTGGCCGCCCGGTACGCCGACGAGTTCAACCTGCCGTTCGTCTCGCCCGAGGACTCGACCCCCGTCATCGAGCGGGTGCGGGCCGCCTGTGCGGAGATCGACCGGGACCCGGCCGGCCTGATCTTGTCGCACGCCCTGGTGGTCTGCTGCGGGCGGGACGACGCCGAGGTGGCCCGACGGGCCGCCGCCATCGGCCGGGAGCCGGCCGAGCTGCGGGAGAACGGCCTCGCCGGCACCCCCGCCGAGATCGTCGACAAGCTCGGCCGGTACGCCGCCGTCGGCAGCCGGCGGGCCTACCTCCAGGTGCTCGACCTGGCCGACCTGGACCACCTGGACCTGGTCGCGGCCGAGGTGATGCGCCAGCTCTGAGCGGCCGCGCCACGGGCCGGTCCCGGCCGGGACCGGCCCGTGCGGGTGTCCCTCCGGGCAGCGCTTCCTCAGCCGGGACGGAACAGCCGTGGCTTGACACCTTGACGGATGATGCACCCGGACGAGCGCGTCGACGACGGGGGTGGGACGTTGGAGCTGCACCGGAGCCGGGGCACGCTGCCGCTGGCGATCATCTGCGTGGCGGCCGGCGTGATGGTGCTCGCGGTGGCGGGGGACGGGCTGCTGCGCCTGCTGGTCGCCGTGGGCGTCGTGCTGATCGCCGGCCGGGTGCTGGTCGGTGCGCTGCGCCCGTTCCGCTTCGTCATCAAGCCCGAGGGGCTCGAGGTACGCCGTCCCGGGCTGCGCGGGACGTACCGCTGGGAGCAGTTCGACGCCCTCGTCCTGGACGGCGCGGCCCGGCTGCTCGGCGTGCCCGGCGCCGGGCTCCCCGGCCTGCGGATCACCGCGCGGCACCCGGTCGACGGGCGTCCCGCCGTGGAGCTGCTCGACCTCACCCAGGTCCGGGAGAACCCCGTCGAGGTGGTGGCGGCGCTGACCCGCTGGTCCGGCGGCCGGTTCAGCGACGCGCGGACGCCGGCCGCCGCCGGGTACGACGGCGGGGACATCCGGTTCGCCCGCGCGCTGCGCGGCTACGACATGCTGGCGGTGGACCGGCTGGTGGGCCGCGCCCAGGACGCGCTCGCCCAGGGCGGGCCGGCGGAGCGGCGGGCCGCGCGCGCCGAGATCGAGCAGGCCCGGGCCGCCGGACTGGAGGTGGCGTTGCGCGGGTACGACACCGGCCAGGTGGACGCGGCGCTCGACGCCCTCCGCGCCGCCCTGACCGACACCGACACACCGACCGATCGGACGACCTCCGCGTGACCGACGCCACCGCTCCCGTGCCCACCCCGCCCGTCGCCGATCCCCGCAACCCGGGGCCCGTCCCGGACCGCAACTGGGCGGGCAACGTCCGCTACCGCGCCGCCCGGCGTCACCGCCCGTCCAGCCTGGACGAGCTGCGCCGGCTGGTGGCCGGCGCCGAGCGGGTCCGGGCGGTGGGCAGCGGGCACTCGTTCAACCGGCTCGGCGACACCACCGGCGACCTGGTCTCGCCGGCCGGGCTGCCGCCCACCGTCGAGCTCGACCGGGACCGGGGCACCGTCACCGCCGCCGCCAGCCTGCGCTACGGCGACCTCGCCACCCGGCTGCACGCCGAGGGGTACGCGCTGGCCAACCTCGCCTCGCTGCCGCACATCTCGGTGGCCGGCGCGGTCGCCACCGCCACCCACGGCTCGGGCCGGCGCAACGGCAACCTGGCCGCGGCCGTGGCCGGGCTGGAGCTGGTCACCGCCGACGGTGACCTGTGCGTCGTCGACCGCAGCGACCCCCGGTTCGCCGGGATGGTGGTCAACCTCGGCGCGCTGGGCGTGGTCACCCGGGTCACCCTCGACGTGGTGCCCACCTTCGACATCCGGCAGTACGTCCGGCTCGGCCTGCCCCGGGCGGCTCTCGACGCCGCGCTCGACGCCGCGTACAGCGCCAGCGTCTTCACCAACTGGCGGTCGGAGCGGCTGGACCAGGTGTGGCTCAAGCAGCGGGCCGACCAGCCGCCACCAGCGGCGGACTGGCTGGACACGCACCCCGCCGACGTGCCGGCGCATCCGGTGCCCGGCATGCCGCCCGGGAACTGCACGGTCCAGCTCGGCGCGGCCGGGCCGTGGCACGAGCGGCTGCCGCACTTCCGGCTCGGGTTCACCCCGAGCAGCGGCGACGAACTCCAGTCCGAGTGGCACGTGCCGCGGGCCGCGGCCGGCGCGGCCCTCGCCGCGCTGGATCCCGCCGCCGAACGGATCGCCGCCGTCCTGCAGATCTGCGAGCTGCGGACGATCGCGGCGGACGGGCTGTGGCTCAGCCCCAACCACGAGCGGGACAGCGTGGCGCTGCACTTCACCTGGATCGGCGACCCGGCGGCGGTGACGCCGGTGGTGACCGAGGTGGAGGAGCGGCTGGCGCCGCTCGCGCCGCGCCCGCACTGGGGCAAGCTCTTCGTCCGGAACCCGGCCGGCACCTATCCCCGGTACGACGACTTCCGCGCCCTGCTCCGCGAGTTCGACCCCGCCGGCAAGTTCCGCACCGACGAGCTGGACCGGTACTTCCCGCGCGCCTGACGGTGGGCCCGGTCAGCGGTGCGGGTCGGTGATCTCCCGGAGCCGGGTGAGGGCGCGCCGGAGCTGGCTCGTGTTCTGCCGGCCCAGGTGCCGGGTCCATTCGGCCTCCACCTCCGCCTCGGCCCGCCTCGCCACGGCGACGGCTGCCGCGCCGCGCTCGGTGATGGTGACCAGCCGGGCGCGGGCGTCGGACGGGTCCGGGGCCCGGCGCACGTAGCCGGCGCGTTCGAGCTGGTCGACGAGGAAAGCGGCGGTCTGTTTGGTGATCCTGGCCTGCTCGGCCAGCTCGGTGACCCGGGTTCCGTCCGGTCCGATCCGGGCGAAGAGCCGCCCCTGCGCCACGGTCACGTCGTCAAATCCGGCGGCGGCGACGGCGTCGAACACCCGGCTCTCCATGGCCCGGTACGCGATGAAGCAGAGCAGCCCGAGATTCAACCCGTCGTCCACGGCACCCGCGGCCATGACACCCCTTGACCTGGTCAGATAATTTGACGAATATTGGTCAGAGGATCGTACCAAACTCGGGTCGCTGGTCAGGGGGCGGGCATGCACCGGGACGACATCTGGCGGACCATCGACGACGAGCGCGCCAGCCTCGCCGACCTGCTCGACGACCTGTCGCCGGCGGAATGGGAGGTCCCCTCCCTCTGCGCCGGCTGGCGGGTCCGCGACGTCGCCGCGCACCTCACGCTCGCACATACCGGGCCGCTCGCCGGGGCCGTGGCGATGCTGCGCGCCCGGGGGAACTTCGACCGGATGGTGCGCGACAGCGCGATCCGCGAGGCACGCCACCCGGTCGGGACGTATGCCGTCAGGCTGCGCGGCATGGTCGGCTCCCGCCGCAGGGCGCCGCTGGTGAGCGACCTGGAGCCGTTGCTGGACATCCTGGTGCACGGTCAGGACATCGTCCGGCCACTCGGCCGCACCCGCCAGATGCCGACCGAGGCCGCCGCCACCGCCGCGACCCGGGTCTGGACCATGGGCTGGCCGTTCCACGCCCGGCGCCGGCTCGACGGCTTCACCCTCACCGCCGTCGACCACGGCTGGTCGGTCGGGCGGGGTCCGCAGGTGGCGGGGCCGATCGGGGCGCTGCTGCTCCTGCTCGCCGGGCGGCACGCGGCCGTCGGCGAGCTGACCGGTCCCGGCGTGCCGGAACTGACCGCCCGGCTGTCCGCGGCGGTGCGCTAGCCGCGGGCCATCTGGTCGCGCAGGCTGCCCCGCTGCACCGCCCGGCTGATGTCGCTGGGCGAGACGATCCCGACCAGCCGCTGGTCGGTCACCACCAGCGCCCGCCCGTCGGCGCACTCGCTGAGCCGGGGGAGCAGTTCGTTGAGCTGCTCGTCCGGCGAGGCGAGGACCAGCTCGTCGGAGCGGCAGGCCACCTCGGCCAGGGTGGTCGAGGCACGGCGCTCGGCCGGGATGCCGCGTACCCGGTCGAGGGTGACCAGGCCGACCGGCCGGCCCTCCTCGATCAGCGGCAACGCCGAGTGCCGGTACGCGAAGAGATAGTGGTCCACGAAGTCGGCGACGGTCATCTCCCCGGAGGCGGTCTGTGGCTGCGGGGTCATCACGTCGGCGACCCGTACCCCGCGGAGCGCGCTGCCCATCCGGGCCTGCCGCTCCTCCATGCCGGCCGCCCCGATCAGGAACCAACCGATCAGCGCCAGCCAGAGCCCACCGATCCCCGCGCCGACCAGGAACCGCCACAGCCCGAAGGCGATCAGGACGATGCCCAGCACCCAGCCGGCGCGGGCGGCCACCACGGAGGCCTTGGTCCGGTCGCCGGTGGCCTTCCACACCGCGGCGCGCAGCAGCCGCCCGCCGTCCAGCGGCGCGGCGGGCAGCACGTTGAAGACTGCCAACAGCACGTTGATCCCGGCCAGCCAGGACAGCGCGCCGAGCAGCAGCCCGTGCGCCCCGGCCACGGCGAGCAGCACGGCGATCGCCCCGAAGAACAGCCCGATCACCAGGCTCACCAGCGGCCCCACCCCGGCGATCCGCAGCTCGGCGCCCGGGTCCTTCGCCTCCCCCTTCAGCTCGGACACCCCGCCGAAGAGCCACAGCGTGATCCCCTCGACGCCGATCCCGTTGCGCTTGGCGACCACGGCGTGCGCCACCTCGTGGGCGAGCAGGCCGAGGAAGAAGACCACCGCCGCGCTCAACCCCGCCGCCCCGTACGCGAGGGCGGAGTGACCGGGGTACGAGCGGGGGAACAGGCTGGCCGACAGCGCCCAGGCGATCAGCAGGAAGATGACCAGGACGCTCCAGTTGACCCCGACGGGTACACCCGCGACCCGGCCAAGCCGGAAGCTCGCCCTCATGAGTCCGTCATACCCCCGGAACGGTCCTCCATGCCAGGGCGGAACGGCCCCTCCCCGGCCGATTCTCCGTACCGGCACGGCGCCACTGGATCGGATATCCGACTGGCCCCGATTCACCGGTCGGGAACACTGGCCGCGCTGACCGGCGGCGAGCGGTTCGCCGCGCTGCGGACCGAGATCCGGCAGGTGCTCGACGCCGAGGACCGGATTCCCTACCCCGGCTGGCGGGGCGACCACCTCTGGTACGACTTCTGGACCGACGCCGCCCATCCGCGCGGGCTGTGGCGCCGGACCACCCTGGACCAGTACCGCCGCCCCGAACCCGAGTGGGAGGTGCTGCTGGACGTCGACGCGCTGGCCGCGCAGGAGGGCGAGAACTGGGTCTGGCAGGAGGTGACCGTGCTCCGCCCCGGATACGACCGCTGCCTGATCAGCCTGTCCCGGGGCGGCGCGGACGCGGTGGTGGTACGCGAGTTCGACCTGGTCCGTCGGGAGTTCGTCGCGGACGGCTTCACGCTACCGGAGGCGAAGAGCTCGGTTTGCTGGATCGACGCCGACCACGTCTACGTCGCCACCGACTTCGGGCCGGGGTCGCTGACCACGTCCGGCTACCCCCGGGTAGTCAAGCGGTGGCGGCGCGGCACACCGCTGTCGGCGGCCGAGGTCGTCGACGAGGCGCAGGTGGACGACCTGGCGGTGCACGCCGCGCACGACCACACCCCCGGGTTCGCCCGCGACTTCGTGTGCCGCAGCCTGGACTTCTACCGCACGGAGAACTACCTGCTGACCGGGTCGGGGCAGCGGCGCCGGATCGAGGTGCCGGAGGACGCCCAGTGGGACGTGCACCGGGAGTGGCTGCTGATCCGGCTGCGCTCGCCGTGGACGGTGGGAACGGTCACCCACCCGGCGGGAGCGCTGCTGGCGACCCGGTTCGAGGCGTTCCTCGACGGCGGTCGGGACCTGACCGTGCTCTTCCGGCCGGACGCGCGCACCGCGCTCAGCTACCACGTCTGGACCCGGAACCACCTCATCCTGGCCACCCTCGCCGACGTGCGGAGCCGACTGGAGGTGCTGACCCCCGGCCCGGACGGCTGGCGGCGGGAGCCGCTCCCCGGGGTGACGGAGGACGACCACAGCTCGGTCGTCGAGACCGACCCGGACACCGGGGACGCCTACCTGCTCGCCTCGGAGGGGTTCCTGCGACCCGCGACGCTGCGGCTCGGGCGGATCGGCGGGCCGGTCGAGCCGCTGAAACGGGAGCCGGCGTTCTTCGACGGCACCGGCCTGGCCGTACGCCAGTTCTCCGCCACCTCGGCCGACGGCACGCAGGTGCCGTACTTCGTGGTGGGCGACCCGGAGGCCCCCGCCGGGCCGACCCTGCTCACCGGCTACGGCGGCTTCGAGGTCAGCCAGACCCCGCACTACAGCGGCGGGGTCGGCCGGGGATGGCTGGTCCGGGGCGGCACCTACGTGGTGGCGAACATCCGGGGCGGCGGGGAGTACGGGCCCGCGTGGCACCGGGCCGCGCTGCGGGAGAACCGGCCCCGGGCGTACGAGGACTTCGCCGCAGTGGCCACCGACCTGGTCACCCGGGGCATCACCACGCCGGCGCAGCTCGGCGTCGAGGGCGGCAGCAACGGCGGGCTGCTGATGGGGGTGATGCTCACCCGCCACCCGGAGCTGTTCGGCGCGGTCGTCGCGCACGTGCCGCTGCTGGACATGCGCCGATACCACCGGCTGCTGGCCGGTGCCTCCTGGACCGCCGAGTACGGCGACCCGGACCGGCCCGACGACTGGGCCTGGCTGCGCCGCTACTCGCCGTACCACAACGTCGGCGGTGACCTGCCGTATCCGCCGGTCCTGTTCGTCACCTCGACCCGGGATGACCGGGTGCACCCGGGGCATGCCCGCAAGATGGCCGCCCGGCTGCGCGCCTCCGGCCACGACGTGTCGTACTACGAGAACGTGGAGGGCGGCCACGGCGCGGCGGCGAACAACGAGCAGGCCGCCTTCAACTGGGCGCTGACGCTGGAGTTCCTCTGGCGGAGGCTGACCGCGGAGACGCCCCCGGCACCGCCGCGGCAACGTCCGGCGGACCCGGGTGAGCGCCACAGCACCCCGGTGTAACCCGCGCGTCGCGCGGCGGAGCGGTCAGCGGCGGCCGGGGGCCTGACTGACCACGGTCGGCGAGAACTCGTTCGCCGCCTCCACCGCCCACTCCAGCGCGAAGTCCGCCTCCACCTCCCAGCCCGGCTCCCCGCCGACGAAGTGCGACCGGCCGGGGAACAGCTGGTAGCCGGTGATCGCGGTCGAGCCCCGGTAGAGGTTGGCATTGGCGGACACCACCGACGGCGGCAGCACGTGGTCCTCGCCGCCGGCCGTCAGCAGCAGCGGCGCCCGGTCGCTGCGTAGCTTGTCGACCTCCGTGGTCGCGTCCGGGTTCAGGTTGGCGAACGCCGCCTCGAACAGGACGTGACCGGCGCCGGGTACGGCGTACCGCTCCCAGGCCGCGTCCGACTGCTCCTGGCTGATCGTGTTGCCGAAGGCGTACCGGAAATCCTCCCGGGTGAACGGCACCGCGCGGTGCCGGTTGGCCGGGTTGTGCAGGATCGAGTAGCTGGCGCGCAACGTGCTCAGCGGCAGCTTCAGCACGCCCTTGACCTGGGCCGGGTGAATGCCGACGCCGGCGGCGCCGAGTTTCCGGTCGAGCAGCAGTTGCGTGATCAGGCCGCCGAACGAGTGCCCCATGATGATCGGCGGCCGTGGCAAGCCCTGGATGATCGCCGCGTAGTGGTCGACGATGGCGGGGATCCGCTGGGCGGCGATCGGCGCCGGGTCCTCCCGCAGCTCCTCGACCTCCCGGTCCATTCCCGGCCAGGCCGGGGTGAGCACCCGGAAACCGCGCGCCGCGTACCGGTCGACCCACTTCTCCCAGCTGCGTGAGGTCATCCAGAGTCCGTGGATCAGCACGATCGTGTCGACCCGTCCCGTCGGTACCCCCATGGCCTGCCCCCTGTTCCGCGCCCTCGGACGAGTGCGCTGGTTACCCGGCCCGGTCGCGCTCACTCCCCGGGGGCACGTGCGCGGCGACTCCCTGGATCAGCAGGTCGAGCCCGAAGTCGAAGCGGATGTCGCCGTCGCCGTTCATCAGCTCCGCCAGGTGCTCCTGCAGGTGCGGGTAGCTGCCCGGCGGCAGGCTCCGGTAGTAGTCGGTCAGCTGCGTCCGTAGCCGGGTCCACCAGGTCTGCGGGTCCTGGCCGGAGGCGCGCACCTTCGCCGCGTACAGGGCGCCCTCGTAGGCGTCCCCGGCGATGTAGAGGAAGAGCCGGTCCAGGAACCAGGCCGCCGGCTGCGGCGGCACCCCGCCGGCCCGCAGGATGGCGAGCAGCCCGTCGGTGACCCGCAGCGCGTTCGGCCCGCTGGGGATGGTGGCCAGCGAGGCGAGCGCCAGCTCGGTGTGCGTGGCGTAGACGCGGTACGCCTGCCGGGCCACGTCCCGGACCTGTTCCGTCCAGTGCTCCGGGTCGGGCTCCGGCACGGTGATCTCCGCGCTGGCCCGGTCCACCAGCAGTTCGAGCAACTCCTCGCGGCCGGAGACGTGGGCGTACAGGGAGGCCGGGCCGGTGCCCAGTTCCTGGGCCACCCGGCGCATGCTCAGCCCGCCCAGCCCTTCCCGGCTGATCACGGCGAGGGCGGCGTCGACCACGGCCTGCTGGCTGAGCGCCTGTCGGGGCGCGCGGCCGCGGGGCCGGGTACGCCAGGGCGGGGCGGGCTCTTCGCTCACGGACGACCTCCGGATCGGGGACTCGAACATCGTACTTGCCGCGAACGGTGTTCGTTGATAGAACAGTGTTCGTCAACGAACAGTGTTCGTCAACGAACAGTGTTCGAACAAGCGGAGGACGTGATGACGACCGAACTCAGCGCACCGGCACCGCCGGACCACGCGGGGACGGAATCCGAGGGCCACCCGTGGCGCTGGTTCGCCCTGGCGGTGATCCTCGCCGCCGAGGTGATGGACCTGCTCGACGTGCTGGTCACCAACCTCGCCGGCCCGGCGATCCGGGCCGACCTCGGTGGCTCGCCCACGGTGATCCAGTGGATCGGGGCCGGCTACACCCTCGCCATGGCGGTCGGCCTGGTCACCGGTGGCCGCCTCGGCGACCTGTACGGCCGGCGCCGGATGTTCCTGATCGGGGTGGTCGGCTTCACCGCCGCCTCGGCCCTCTGCGCGCTCGCCGGCAGCCCGGGCACGTTGATCGCCGCCCGGGTGGCGCAGGGCCTGTTCGGGGCCGTGCTGCTCCCGCAGGGCCTCGGACTGATCAAGGAGATGTTCCCGCCGAAGCAGCTCGCCGCCGCGTTCGGCGCGTTCGGCCCGGTCATGGGGATCTCCGCCGTCGGCGGCCCGATCCTGGCCGGCTGGCTGGTCGACGCCGACCTCGCCGGCACCGGCTGGCGCGCCATCTTCCTGATCAACGTCCCGCTCGGCCTGCTCGCCGCCGCCGGCGCGGCGCGCCTCCTGCCCGAGTCCCGGGCCACCCACGCCAGCCGCCTCGACCTGCCCGGGGTCGGGCTCGTCTCGCTCGGCGCCCTGCTCCTGGTGTACCCGCTCGTGCAGGGGCGGGAGCACGACTGGCCCGGATGGGCCTTCGCCATGCTGGCCGGGGCCGCCGCGGTCTTCGCCGTCTTCGCCGGGTACGAGCTGCGCCGGCAGCGCGCCGGGCGGGACCCGCTGGTGGTGCCCACCCTGTTCCGCCGCCGCGCCTTCACCGGCGGGCTCGTCGCGGGCCTGGCCTTCTTCACCGCGCTCGCCGGCTTCTCGCTGGTGTTCAGCCTCTACCTTCAGCTCGGGCTCGGCTGGTCGCCGCTGCGCACCGGGCTGGCCGGGGTGCCGCAGGCGCTCGGCATGGTGGTCGCCTTCGTCATCGCCGGGGCCGGACTCGCCCAACGGCTCGGCCGGCGGCTCATCCACCTCGGACTGGTGGTGGTGCTGGCCGGGGTCGCCGGGATGCTGCTCACCCTCCACCTGACCAATGACCACGTGACCCCGTGGCGGCTGGCCCCTGCGCTGCTGGCGGTCGGTTTCGGTATGGGCCTGGTGATGGCGCCCTTCTTCGACATCGTGCTCTCCGGGGTGGCCGAGGAGGAGACCGGCTCGGCCTCCGGCACCCTCACCGCGGTCCAGCAGCTCGGCGGGGCGCTCGGTGTCGCCCTGCTCGGCACCGTCTTCTTCGACGCGATCGGGCACGGGGTGTCGCACGCCGTACGGCTCACCCTCGCCGCGGAGCTGGGTCTGCTGCTGGTCACGCTTGTCGGCGCGTTCCTGCTGCCCCGCCGCGCCCGCGAGGGCGTCGGCGGCGGGCACTGACGGCACCCGCCCGGGCGGCACGTCCACCCCGCCCGGGCGGGCGGGCCTGACAAATGTCATGGTCCGAAGGTGACGCGTGCTCCGGGAAATCGGACGCCCGAGGCCGGACCATCATTGTCATGACCGACACCGCACCGGCCGTCGAACTGGCCGGACTCACCAAGACCTTCGGCCCGGTGACCGCCGTCGACGGACTCGACCTCCGGATCGCCCCGGGCGAGGTGGTGGCCTTCCTCGGCCCGAACGGCGCCGGCAAGACCACCACGGTGGACATGCTGCTCGGCCTGGCCCGCCCGGAGGCCGGCACCGTCCGGCTCTTCGGTGGCACGCCGGCCGAGGCCGTCCGGCTCGGCCGGGTCGCCGCCGTGATGCAGACCGGCGGGCTGCTCAAGGACCTCACCGTTGCCGAGACGGTACGGATGACGGCGCACTTCTACGGGCACAGCCGCCCGGCCGGTGAGGTGCTGGAGCGGGCCGGCATCGCCGGCATCGCCGACCGGCCGGTGGGCAAGTGCTCCGGCGGCCAGCAGCAGCGGCTGCGCTTTGCCCTGGCGCTGCTGCCCGACCCGGACCTGATGGTGCTGGACGAGCCGACCACCGGGATGGACGTGGAGGGCCGGCGGGACTTCTGGCAGGCGATCCGGGCCGACGCCCGATCCGGCCGGACCGTCCTCTTCGCCACCCACTACCTCGACGAGGCCGACGCGTACGCGGACCGGATCGTGCTGATCCGGCAGGGCCGGGTGGTCGCCGACGGCACCACCGCCGAGATCAAGAACCTGGCCGCCGGCCGGCTCGTCCGGGCCACCCTGCCCGGCGCCGACCAGACCGCGCTGGCCGCGCTGCCCGGCGTGCAGGCGGTCGAGGTACGCGGCGACGCGGTGCTGGTGCACACCGACGACTCGGACGTCGTCGCCCGGCACCTGCTGACCCGGACCGCCGCGCGGGACCTGGAGATCACCTCGCGCAACCTCGAGGACGCCTTCCTCGCCCTGACCACCACCACCGCCTGACCGCCGACCCGCCGAGACCGGAGCCCGAGATGACTGTCACCGCCTCGCCCACCACCGCCCCGTCCACCCGGGCCGGCGACCGCCGGCCCCCCGCCCTGGGCGGGTTCTCCACCGCCGTGCTCGGCATCGAGATCCGCCGGGTGCTGCGCAACCGCCGCACGCTGGTGTTCATCCTGGTCATGCCGGCGGTCTTCTTCCTCCTCTTCGGACTGCCGCAGCGCGGCCAGGAGCTGCCCAACGGCCTGCCGGTCACCGGCTGGATCATGATCAGCCTGGCCGTGTACGCGGCGATGGTCGCCACCACCAGCGCCGGGGCGGCGGTCGCCACCGAGCGGGCGCTCGGCTGGAGCCGGCAGCTCCGGCTCACCCCGCTGCGCCCGCCCGCGTACGTGGCGACGAAGGTGGCCACCGCGATGGTGCTCGGCCTGCTCGGCGTGCTGGTCGAGTTCGCCGTCGGCGCCGCCTCCGGGGTCCGGCTGCCGGTGCACGTCTGGGTGGAGTCCGGGCTGACCGCGTGGCTCGGCTCGCTGGTCTTCGCCGCCTTCGGCCTCTTCGTCGGCTACCTCGCCCCGGCCGAGAACGTCATGCAGTTCATGGGCCCGGTGCTGGCGATCCTGGCCATGCTGGGCGGCCTGTTCATCCCGCTGGACTTGCTGCCGGACGTCATGCAGCAGATCGCCAAGTTCACCCCGGTGTACGGCGTCGGACAGCTCGCCCGGTCCCCGTTGACCGGGGAGGGGCTGAACTGGGTGGCGGTCGGTAACGTCACCGCGTGGACGCTCTTCTTCGCCCTCGGCGCGGCCCGGCTGTTCCGCCGGGACACCACCCGGGTCTGACCCGCGGCGGCGGAGGTTAGCGTGTTCACCGTGGCCCTGCCGGCGGAGCGCGCGCAGCAGCCGGTGACCCACTGGCGGGTCACCGGCTGGCTGCTCGCCGCCGTCTGGCTCTTCTTCCTCAACATCCCGCTGCTGGCCGCCCTGCACCAGGCGGAGGTCTGGCGGCGGGTGCTCGGCGCGGCCACCCTGGTCGCCTTCGGTGTTCTCTACGTCCTGGTCTTCCAGTGGGCGCGCGCCCGCCGGCAGGCCCACCGGGGCATCCCGCTCGGGCGGGCCTGGACCGCGCTGGCGGTGCTGCTGGGGCTCGGGCTCGCCGGCATCCCCGGCACCGGCGGGGACTGGCTGACCACGCTGGTCTTCGTCGCCGCGGCGGCGGTGTTCCTGCTGCCCACCCGTGAGGCGATGGCGGTGGTCATCCTCGCCGCGCTGGCCCCGCCGGTCACCGCGATGCTGGTGCCGGCGTGGAAGTCGGAGGGCACCGTGGTCTTCGCGGTGGTGCTCGCCTCCTTCGCGATGTTCGGGGTGACCCGGCTGGCGCAGCGCAACGCCGAACTCCAGGCCGCCCAGCAGGAGATCCGCCGGCTCGCGGTGGCCGAGGAGCGGGCCCGTACCGCCCGGGACCTGCACGACATCCTCGGGCACTCGCTGACCGTGGTGGCGGTCAAGGCCGAGCTGGCCGGCCGGCTGCTGGACCTGGACCCGGCCCGGGCGGCCACCGAGATCGCCGACGTGGAGCGGCTGGCCCGGCAGGCCCTCGCCGACGTGCGCGGCACCGTCGGGGCGTACCGGGGGGTGAGTCTGGCGGCGGAGCTGGCCGGCGCCCGTTCGGCGCTGGCCGCCGCGGGCATCGCCGCGGAGCTGCCGGAGCACGTGCCGCCGCTGCCGGCGGAGCGGGACGAGCTGTTCGGCTGGACGGTCCGTGAGGGCGTGACCAACGTGGTCCGGCACAGCGGGGCCCGGCGCTGCGAGATCCGGGTGGACCCGGCGGCGGTGGAGGTCCGCGACGACGGCCGGGGGCCGGCCGCCGAGCCGGGCGTGGCGGGGCACGGCCTGGTCGGGCTGCGCGAGCGGGCCCGGCGGCTGGACGCCACCGTCACCGTCGGCCGCCGTCCCGGGGGCCGGGGCTTCCTGCTCCGGGTGGCCCTGCCGGCCGGGGCCGGCGAGCGGGACGGAGGATGACCGGGTGACCGAACCGATCCGGCTGCTGCTCGCCGACGACCAGGCGCTGGTCCGGGGAGCCCTCGCCGCGCTGCTGTCGCTGGAGCCGGACCTGACCGTCGTCGCCGAGGTGGGCCGGGGTGACGAGGTGGTCCCGGAGGCCCGCCGCACCCGGCCCGACGTGGCCCTGCTCGATGTGGAGATGCCCGGCCTGGATGGGATCGCGGCCACCGGGGCGCTGCGGGCCGCGCTGCCGGACTGCCGGGTGCTGGTGGTGACCACGTTCGGCCGTCCCGGCTTCCTGCGCCGGGCGATGGAGGCCGGCGCGAACGGATTCGTGGTCAAGGACACCCCGGCCCGGCAGCTCGCCGACGCGGTCCGCCGGGTGCACGCCGGGCTGCGGGTCGTCGACCCGACCCTCGCGGCGGAGACCCTGGCCACCGGGGCGAGCCCGCTGACCGAGCGGGAGACCGAGGTGCTGCGTACCGCGCGGGGCGGCGGGACGGTCGCCGAGCTGGCCGCGACGCTGCACCTGTCCGAGGGGACGGTGCGCAACCACCTCTCCGCAGCGATCGGCAAGACGGGGGCGCGCAACCGGGCCGACGCGGTCCGGGTCGCCGAGGAGAACGGCTGGCTGCTCGGCGGGTGAGGCCGGTCAGACCGGCGTGGGGGTGGAGCAGGTGGGGAAGCTCGGGACCGGCGTGTAGCTCACCGGGCCCGTGCAGATCCGCCGCTCGATGCGGCCGGCGCCGTACCGGTCCCGGCGGCCGTCCGCGATGACCTCGACCCGGCCGTCGACGCGCACCAGATAGTCGGTGGTGATCGGGCCGCCCTCGATGGTCGGGGCGATCACCCGCATCCGGGCCTCCTGCCCGTCCCGCAGCGCGCCGTCGAGGCACTCGGCGGCCTCCGTCGGCAGCCGGTCGCCTTGGCCGAGGGTCCAGACGCCGCAGTCGGGCCGGGCCGGCGACCGGGTGGCGTGCGCCTGCGGCGGATCCGGCGGTACGGCGTCGGGGTCCGTGGTGCCGCACGCGGCGGGGGTGAGGGACAGGGCGAGCACGGTCATCCGTCGTCTCCACATGGGAGTTGCGACGCGTCCGGCCGTCGGTGGGTTCCCGGTCAGGCGGTGGCCGGCGCGGCGACCACCGGCACGGGTGCCGGGCCGCCGGTTAGCGTCCGCCCGACCAGCAGCGCGGCCGCGAGCAGCAGCGGTACGCCGACTGCGGCGAGCATCCAGCCCAGGGGTCCACCGCAGCGAAAACCGGTCAAACAGCACGAAAGACACTGTAGACCACCGAGGCTCCCCGCCCGGCGGCAATCGCCGGGCGGGAAGCCTCCGGGGTGTACGGGCCGGCCGGATCGGGCCGGCCCGCGGGCGGGCCGTCGGGTCGGCCGCCGGTCAGGGCAGCTTCGCGCCGATGTGGATGGCCACCGCGTCGTGCGGGTTGATGTTCGCGGCGAACCAGCCGTTGGAGTCCACGGTGATCACCGGTCCGCTGCACGAGCCGTTGCTGTAGTCGCCGTGGATGACGTCGCAGTACCGGCCGGCGGGCAGGCCGGTGTAGTACGAGCGGCCGGTAATCGCGAAGTCCTCGTCGTTGATGGTCAGGTAGCCCTTGCCGGCCCGGCTGAAGGCGATGTGCTGCCAGCCGTTGTCGTACCAGTTGGCGACCGCCGCGCCCTGGGTGGCGTTGTTGAAGCCGACCATGTTGGCGATCACCCGCCAGCGGTGCTCGCACTCCCAGCCGGAGTAGCAGGTGGTGTTCAGGGTCTTGTTGCTGGCGTCCGAGGGCGGCCCCTGGTCCTTGTTGCTGAAGCTGAAGCTCGACATCACCGCCGGGGTGCCGTACGGCCAGGCCAGCATGAAGGCGTTGGCGAGGGCGTACTCGCCGTGGTCCTTGTAGGTCAGCACCCCGCCGTCGCGCTGGGTGTCGTGGTTGTCGGTGAAGACCACCGCCTTGCTGCTGGACAGGTAGCCCCACGCCTCGCCGAAGTTCTTCAGGTACGCCAGCCGCTCGCTGTTGAACATCCGGGCCAGGTCCTTGCCGTACCGGAACTCGTGCACGTCGCCGTTGCCGGTGTACTCGGTCGGCTGGATCGGCTCCCCGGCGCCGTAGATGACCTCCTGCACGATGTACGCCGAGCGGGAGAGCTTGCCCTTGATGGCGGCGATGTCGGCGGCCGGCATGTGCTTGCTGGCGTCCAGCCGGAACCCGTCCACGCCCAGCGAGAGCAGGTCGTTCATGTACGTGGCGAGCCGGGTGCGCACGTAGTCGGTCTCGGTGGCCAGGTCGGACAGGTTGACCAGCTCGCAGTTCTGCACCTCGTACCGGTCGCCGTAGTTGACGATGTCGTCGTTGCCGTTGCGACCGCAGTGGTGGAAGTCCTGGTAACCGTAGTTGCCCGGGTAGCTGTAGTGGCCGTAGGTGGTGCCGGCCCAGCCGGTGCCGCCGTTGTCCTGGCCGGACATGTGGTTGACGACGGTGTCCACGATGACCTTCACGCCGGCGCTGTGGCAGGTGTTCACCATCGACTGGAACTGGGCGCGGGTGCCCTTGCGGGACTCGATCTGGTAGCTGACCGGCTGGTAGGCGACCCACCAGGGGTTGCCCTTGACGTGCTCCTGCGGCGGGGACACCTGCACGTAGCCGTAGCCCTTGGGGCCGAGCACGCTGGTGCACTCGCTGGCCACCGAGGGCCAGTTCCACTCGAAGAGCTGGACGATGACCTTCTTGCTGCCGGTGGTGGCCGCGGCGGCCGGGGGCGCCGCCACGGTGGTCGGGACGAGCAGGCTGGCGGCCAGGCCGAGGGTGAGGGCCGCCGCGACGGCTCCACGTCGGGGCGCGGCGCCGGCCGCGCCGAGCTGGAGTTGTCGTTGCCGGCATCGACGTCGATGCATCGGGACTCCTGGGGGTGCGGGGGGACGGGGGTGGTGCGGGGAGAGCTCAGTGCCGGCTTCTTGCAGGCTGGCCTGAAATTTTCAGCAAGGTTACAAGCGTGTTGCAACGGCTGTCAATGAATGGACATACGTCGTTGCGGTCGGCGCCAGATGCGGCTACACGCGCGCCGGGGCGGGACGGTTCGACGAACCGGTCGAGAAATCCGCCACCGGACTGATCCGCCCGGCCCGCCGGTCCGTACTGGAGGACGGACGGAGCACGGTACCGGTCGGTGGGGGCGCCGCCGCGAGAGATCGAGGAGCAGATGGCCCGGGCACAACAGAACGAGAAGGTGTCGACCGTCCGGACCACCAGCAGCAGCCGAGGTGCCCGGACCATGTCGAAGCCCGCGATGGTCGCGCTCGGCGCGTCCGTGCTGGCCGTCGTCTGGGCCGGCGTCGAGCTGGCCGGCGCGGGCGGCACCATGTACGCGTACGGATTCTTCTTCACCGAGTTCTTCGCCGGGGTGGTCGCCCTGGTCTCACTCAGCCTCACCGTGATGATGGGGCTGCTCGCCACCGACCGGCTGGTGCTGCTCATCCCGCACCGGGTGCTGCTCCAGTCGGCGCACCGGGCCACCGGCATCCTCGGCGTGGCCGGGCTGGTCGGCCACGTCATCACGAAGGTCTCCATCGGCCGGGCCTCCCCGACCGACGCCGTCGTGCCGTTCATCGGCGGCCGGGGCCTCTACGTCGGGCTGGGCACCGTCGCCGCCTTCCTCATGGTGAGCGTGCTCTGGACCGGGCTGATCCGGGTCCGCTTCGCCGGCGTCGGCCCCAAGTGGTTCTGGCGCGCGCTGCACTCGATGGCGTACGTCTCCTGGCCGTTCGCACTGGTGCACGGCCTCAACGCCGGGCGCGCGGCGAAGACCTGGGTGGTGCTCAGCTACCTCGCCTGCGTGCTGCTGGTCGTGGTGGCGCTGCTGGTCCGCCTCTCCGTTCACGTCGGCCGGCGCAGCCGGGAGCAGCACCAGGCCGCCGCGCTCAACAAGGCGATGACCGGCCGGGCGGAGGAGGGCAAGGGCCTGCTCGCCGGGCTGGTCAGCCGACGCGCCGGCCGGGAGGAGAAGGAGAACCGGTCCGGCCGGGGGCGGGAGCCGAGCTGGGCGGAGACCACCGCCACCTGGACCGCGCCGGCCGGCACCGCCCGGCGGCGCGACCCCGAGCGGTTCGCCGTACCGGTGGTGCCCGAGCCCGGGTCCCTGCGCGAGCCGGTCCGGGCGGCGGCCGACCGTCGACGGGCGGAGGAACCGGCCTCCGGCGGCCGCCGCCGCGACGGCGAGCGGGTCGCCCGCCGCCACCGGGACGAGGAGGAGCGGGCCGGCCGGCGGTCCCGGTCCGACGAGGACACCGCCGCCCGCTACTCGGCCGCGCCGGTCTCCGGCGGTCGCCACTCCGCCCCGCCCGACACCGGTACGCGGCACGCCGCCCCGCCGCGCCGCACCGACGAGCCCGAGGAGCCGTGGGACAGTCCGCGCCGGTGGGCGACCCGCCCGGTCTCCGGCGAGCCGGTCCCGGCCGGCCCGATCTCCGGTGGCCCTGTGTCGGGCACCCCGATCTCGGCCGCGCCGCGCAGCGGCGGTGGCCGGCACAGCGCCGAGGAGGACGTGCCGGAGGAGCCGGACTACTGGCGCCCGCCGGCCCGGTACGCCCCCGAGGAGGTGTTCGTGGACGACACCCCGACCCTGGTGGACCTGGCCTCCCGCCGGGCGCGGCGCGCCGCCGGGGAGAGCCGGTCGAGCCGGCGGCGGCGGGCCAGCGCGGACGCGGTGGACGGGGCGTACTGGGCCGGGCTGCGGGGCGAGGCCAGGTGATGCGCACGACGGTGCCGCCGGTCGCCTGCGTCGGCGAGGCCCGGCTCACCGCCGGGTTCGCCGAGTTCGGCCGGCTCGACCTGATGGCCCACGAGGACGTGCACGGCCCGATCGGGCCGATGGAGCCCGCCGCGCTGCTCCGGCTCGCCGAGGCGATCGACCTCAAGGGCAAGGGCGGGGCGGGATTCCCGTTCGCCCGCAAGCTACGCGCCGTGCTGGAGTCCTGCGAACGGCAGGACCTCTCCGCCGTGGTGGTGGTCAACGCCACCGAGGGCGAGCCGGCGAGCTGGAAGGACAAGGTGCTGCTCACCCGGGCCCCGCACCTCATCCTCGACGGCGCGGCCCTCGCGGCGTACGCGCTGGACGCCGACGAGATCGTCATCGGGGTGGCCGACGACGACGTGGGCCGGCCGTCGCTCACCGAGGCGTTGCAGGAACGGCGGATGCCGGTGCCGACCACCGTCGTCACCGTGCCGCACCGGTTCATCTCCGGGGAGGGCGGGGCGCTGGTCAACGGCATCAACGGCCTGCCGCACATCCCGCCCGGCACCAAGAAGCGCTCCAGCGACTCGGGGGTGAACGGGCTGCCCACCCTGCTCTCCAACGCCGAGACGTACGCCCAGCTCGCGGTCGCCGCCCGGATCGGCCCCTACGAGTACGCCGCGCTCGGCACCGACGACGAGCCGGGCACCGTGCTGCTCACCGTCGCCGGGACGGCGAAGCGCCCCGCGGTGGTGGAGTGCGCCGCCGGCACCCCGCTGCGGGAGATCCTCGAGCTGTGCGAGGTGCCCGACGGGCCGGGCATCCTGGTCGGCGGTTACCACGGCAGGTGGATCACCCCGGCGGCCGCGGCCCGGGCCGAGGTCTCCCGCAAGGGCCTCGCCGCCGTCGGCGGCACCCTCGGCGCCGGCATCGTCGTGCCGCTGGGCCGGGACACCTGCCCGCTCGGCGAGGCGGCCCAGGTGGTCCGCTACCTGGCCGGAGAGTCCGCCGGGCAGTGCGGGCCGTGCCGGATGGGCCTGCCCGACCTGGCCCGCGCCGTCGACCTCGCGGTCTCCGGCAGCGCCCCGGTCGAGGTGGTCCGGGCCGCGGCCGGCGACGTGAAGGGGCGTGGCGCGTGCAGCCACCCGGACGGCACCGCCCGCTTCGCCCTCTCCGCCATGGAGGTGTTCGCCGAGGACCTGCGGCTGCACGCCACGGGTGAGGGCTGCGGCAAGCGAGTGAAGGGCGTGACGGGGCTGCCCGGCGCGCCCGACGCGAACCCGCAGAAGCTCACCCTGGACTGGTCCCGCTGCGACGGGCACGGGCTCTGCGCCCACGTCGTACCGGACTTCATCCGGCTGGACGGCAACGGGTACCCCGCCTTCCCGCCCACCCCGGTGCCCACCTGGCTGCGCGAGGGCGCGCTCAAGGCGGTCAAGGTCTGTCCCGAACTGGCGCTCCGGCTGGTCAAGGCCGAGTAGCCCGCCCGAGAGGAGGCGCGCGGATGCGTTCTACCACGGTGGCCGGCGCCCTGGCCGTCGCGCTGTTCGCGCCGGCCGCCTGCGCGGTCGGCCCCGAGCGTGCGGCCCCGGTCGCCGGCGCGGCCGCGTCGCCGGGGGCGGTGACCGCCTCCGTGCCGGTCCCGCCGGCCCGGGTGCCGGAGACCCTGCGGTTCACCGCGAGGACCCTCAACGGTACGGAGTTCTCCGCCGCCACCCTGGCCGGGCGGCCGGTCGTGCTCTGGTTCTGGGCACCCTGGTGCGCCACCTGCGCCAGCCAGGCGTGGACGGTGGCCGAGATCGCCCCGAGGTACCGGGACACCGTGCCCATCGTCGGGATCGCCGGACTCGGCGAGCAGCGGGCGATGAAAAAGTTCGTCACCGAGTTCGACCTCGCCGGCACCCCGCAACTCGACGATCGGGCCGGCACGCTGTGGCGCCGGTTCGAGGTGGTCGAGCAGAGCACGTTCCTGATCATCGACCGGGACGGCCGGGTGGCGCACCAGGGCTTCCTCGACGGGGAGTCGCTCACCCGGCAGGTGGAGGCGCTGGCCCGGGGATGAGAGCGGGGGCCGGGCGATGCCCGACCCCCGCCGTCGTCGCTCGTCAGCCGGTCAGCGGACCGGGGTGAGCCGGTCGGTGCCCAGCTTGTCGCGGAGCACGTCCGGCACCAGCACCGTCCCGTCGGCCTGCTGGAACTGCTCAAGAATGGCCGGGAAGAGCCGGCTGGTGGCCAGCGCCGAGCCGTTCAGGGTGTGCACGAAACGGGTCTGCTTGCCGCCCGGCTCCCGGTAGCGGATGGCCGCCCGCCGGGCCTGGTAGTCGCCGCCCCAGGAGACCGACGACACCTCCTTGTACTTCCCGGTGCTCGGCATCCAGACCTCGACGTCGAGGGTCTTCTTCATCGCCGCGCTGGCGTCGCCCGCCGCCAGCAGGCTGGTCTGGAAGTGCAGGCCCAGCTTTCCGACCAGGCCCTCCACGTGGGCGACCATCGACTCCAGCGCGGCGTCCGCCTGCTCGGGCAGGGTGAACTGGAAGATCTCCACCTTGTTGAACTGGTGGCCGCGCACGGTGCCGCGCTCGTCCGAGTGCGAGCCGGCGGCCTCGCGCCGGTAGCACGGGGTGTACGCGAACGCCTTCAGCGGGAGCTTCGCGGTCTCCAGGATCTCGTCCTGAAACGCCCCGAGGATCGCCGTCTCCGCCGTGGGCAGCAGGAACTGGCCGCGCGGGGCCGACTGCTTGTCCAGGTGGTAGACGTCGTCGTAGAACTTCGGGAACTGGCCGGCGGCGAAACCGGCGGAGTCCAGCAGCAGGTGCGGCGGCAGCAGGAACTCGTACCCGGCGGTGATGTTCTGCTCGATCAGCCAGTTGACCAGCGCCCACTCCAGCCGGGCACCCATGCCGGTGTACATCCAGAAGCCCGAGCCGCCGAGCTTGACGCCCCGCTCGTGGTCGACCAGGCCGAGCGCGCGGCTCAGCTCCACGTGGTCGCGGACCTTCTCGATGGCCGGCGCCTCGCCGAAGGTCCGGACGACCCGGTTCGCCTCCTTGCCACCGGCGACCACGTCGTCGGCGGGCAGGTTGGGCAGCTCGCTCATGGTGTTGCGCAGCTGGGACTGCACCTCGTCGAGCTGGGACTCCAGCTCCGCGAGCTGCTTACGCTCGGCCTCCGGCGCGACCGGCTCCGGCGTGGTGCCGGACCGCTTCGCCTCCGCGTACGCGCGCGCCTCGGCCTTGCGGCGCTGCCGCTCGGCGTCGATCTCCGTGATCAAGGCGCGACGTTCCTGGTCGAGCCGCTGGATCTCGTCCAGCGCCCGGTTGACCTCGGCGGGATCCAGACGCTTCGCCAGCGCGGTCGCCACCGCCTCGCGATTCTTCCGGATCAACTCCATGTCGAGCATGCTGCTCCGTACGCCTCCGTCCAGGCAGTCAGGTGGGACCCCCAGATGCTACCGTCGCGGCCCCGCCCGGCCGGGACGGCCCGGAGAGCCCACCCCGCCGCCCGCCCCGGCCGGGATGCTCAGAGGCGGACCGGCATGAGGATGGAGAAGGCGTCCGCGTCGTCCGGGCGGCGCAGCGCCAGCGGGGCGATCGGGCCGTCCAGTTCCAGCACGAGCTGCCCCCGGTCCCCGGCGTCCAGGGCGTCGAGCAGGTACTCCCGGTTCACCCCCACCCGCACCGCGTCCGGGGCCGCCGCCTCGTCCGGCCCGACCAGGCACAGCCCGCCCCGGTCGTCCAGGCCCAGCACGGTCACCTCGTGCGTCGTCCCGTTGTTGTCACGGGTCAGCACCGGCGCGCCGTCGGCGGTGAGCGCGGTGCGCAGCGCCGCCACGTCGACCGGGATCCGGTACGTCGGCGCGCCGCTGAACTGCCCGTGCAGCAGCCGGCGGTAGTCCGGGAAGTCGTACGGCAGCGCGGCGGCGGCCACCGGGCGGCCGGCGACCGAGACCGCCACCCGGTCCGGGGCGACGGTGAGGTGCGCCTCCCGGGTGATCCCCACACCGGTGTCGAGCAGCGCGCGCAGCTCGTCGACCGCCTCGACCGGCAGCAGCGCGCGCACCGGCGGGCCGTCGACCTTGCCGCCCGCCCGGGCCACCGCCAGCCGGTGCCGGTCGGTGGCGACCAGCCGTACGCCGTCCGGCTCCACCTCGAGCAGCACGCCGGCCAGCACCGGCAGGTCGGGGTCGGCGCCGACGGCGAACCGGACCGCGTCCACGGCGGCGGCCAGGTCGGTGCGGGACAGCACGAGTCGGGTGGTCACAGGGATCTCCTCCGGGTCGAGCAGGGTACGGATCCGGGAGAGCTCGCGGCGGGCATCGGCCAGGCCGTCCTCCAGCCGGCGCAGGTGCGCGTCGAGCAGCCGATGCACCACCGCCGGCTCGTGCCGGTGCCGCAGCGCCTCGGCGATCCCGGCCAGCGGCATCCCGACCCGGCGCAGCCCGGCGACCAGCCGGGCCGGGCCGACCTGATCGTCGGTGTACCAGCGGTAGCCGGTGGCCGGGTCGACCAGGGCCGGCACCAGCACGCCGGAGCGGTCGTAGAACCGCAGCGCGCTGACCGTCAGCCCGCTGGCCCGGGCCAGCCCGCCGATGCTGCGCAGTTCACTCTCCACGACGTCCGATGCTGGGCCCTCAACCCGGTCGAGGGTCAAGCGGTCGCACCCCCGTCGAGCACCCGGAACGTGATGCCGGCCTTGACCAGCCGGTCCAGCAGGGCGTCACCCATCGCGGTCACCGTGGTCACCTGCCCGGCGGTGGGCGGCAGGTCGTCGAAGGCCAGGCAGAGGGCCGACTCGGCGAGCATCTTGGCGGTCTCGTCGTACCCGGGATCGCCGCCGGCCACCTCGGTGCGCACCGTCCGGCCGCCGCCGGTGCCGACGAACCGGACCCGGAACCAGGACTTCGCCCGCTGCTCGGCGCTCGGCCCCTGCCCGGAGGAGAGCCGGCCGAGCAGCCAGCGCCGGGCGGGCGGTAGCTTCACCAACCCGACCAGACCGGCCATCCCGACCCCGGCGGCCAGGATGGTCGGCAGCCGCTTCACCGCGGCGAAATGGCGGTAGCGGAAGTCCGGGCCGTACTCGGGCCGGGCCGCCGCCGAGCGGCGGACCACCTGCGGGTCGATGGTGGGCAGCGGCACCGCCCACAGGCCGAACTCCTTCACCCGGCCGACCTTCCCCGGCACGGCGCGGACCCGCCGCCCCGCCGGCCGCGGCTCGACCGCCTTGCGGGCCTTCGCCGCCCTGCTCATCTCCCCGGTCCGGGAGAACGCGGTGAGCGCCGAGTGGTACGTCCCGGCGGAGAACCGGCCGCCGGCCCGGACGTAGCCGTCGACGGTGACCGGCCCGTCGGTGGGCAGCTGCCGGACGGTGAACCAGGCGCCCAGGTCGTGCGGGATCGAGTCGAAGCCGCAGGCGTGCACCAGCCGCGCCCCGGTACGCACGGCCTCGGCATGATGCCGCACGTACATCAGGTCGACGAACTCCGGCTCACCGGTGATGTCCAGGTAGTCGGTGCCGGCGGCGGCGCAGGCCGCGACGAGCGGCTCCCCGTGGTGGACGTACGGGCCGACGGTGCTGGCGACCACCCGGCCGCTCTCCGCCACGGCGCGCAGCGAGGCCGGCTCGGTCACGTCGGCGGTCAGCAGCGGCAGGTCGGCCAGCTTCGGGTCGATCGCGGCCAGCCGGTCGCGTACCCCGGCCAGCTTGCCGGGGTTGCGGCCGGCGAGCGCCCAGCGCAGCCCGTCCGGGGCGTGCCGGGCCAGGTACTCGGCGGTGAGGCCACCGGTGAACCCGGTGGCGCCGAAGAGAACGAGATCGTACGAGCGGTCGTCGGGCATCCGCCGAGTGTGCCACCCGCGGCCGCGCCGATCACGGGGCGAAGACCGCCCGGACGCAACCGTCGGCCCGCTCGCGGAACAACGCGTACCCGTCGGCGCCCCGCTCCAGGGGCAACCGGTGGGTGGCCAGGTGCTCGGTGCGCAGCTCGTCGCGGGCCATCCGGTCGAGCAGCGTCGGGATCCAGCGCTGCCCGTGCTGCCGGGCGCTGCGGACCGTCAGTCCCTTGCTCAGCACCGCGCCGAGTGGGAACGCGTCGACGAATCCGGTCCAGGTGCCGAGCACCACCACGGTGCCGCCCTTGCGGCAGGCGTGCACCGCCTCGCGCAGCGCCAGCGGCCGCTCCGCGCCGCCACCGAGCCGGCCCAGCAGCCCTGGCGGTTCGGCGGCCATCCCGACCGCCTCCACGCACACGTCCGGGCCCCGGCCGCCGCTGCGCTCCCGCAGCTCGGCGGGGACATCCGCGTACCGGTAGTTCAGCGGCTCCGCCCCGACGTGCAGCTCGGCCATCCGCAGCCGGTCGTCGTGATCGTCAACCACCACCACCCGGTCCGCGCCACGGGCCAGAGCCGCCCCGGCGGTGAGCTGGCCGACGGCGCCCGCGCCCCAGACCGCCACCACGTCGCCCGGCCTCACCTCGCCCAGCTCGGCGCCGAGCCACCCGGTCGGCGCGGCATCCGAGGCGAACACCGCCCGGTCGTCGCTGACCGCCTCGGGCACGGTGAACGCCCCGACGTCGGCGTACGGCACCCGGACGTACTCGGCGTGGCTGCCGGCGAAGCCGCCCGCCCGGGCCGGGTGGCCGTAGCAGCCGCCGGTGGGCTGGTCCCAGGCAGACTCGACCTCCGGCGCGCCGGGCGTGCCGTTGTCGCAGCAGGCGAAGAGGCCCTGCCGGCAGAACCAGCAGGCCCCGCAGGCGATCGTCGCGCAGACCACCACCCGGTCGGCGACCCGGTGCCGGAGCACGTGCGGCCCGACCTCGACCACCTCGCCGAGGAACTCGTGCCCGAGCACGTCCCCGGTGGCCAGGTACGGCAGCCGCCCGGCCAGCAGCGGCAGGTCCGCCCCGCAGGTGACGCTGCGGCGGACCCGGACGATCATGTCCTGCGCGTTGCGCAGCTCCGGGTCGGGGACCTCGCGGACGGCCAGCTCGTCGCCGCCCACCCAGCAGAGCGCCCTCATCCGGCCACCTCCGACCGGTCGAGCCGGGACCGGTCCGCCCGGAGCACCTCGCCGGTCTCGGCGAGCTGCTTGGCCTCCCGCAACGCCTGCCGGATGAACCGGCCCGGATCGTCGCCGACCAGGTGGGCGGCCATCCCGGGGAAGCCCCGGTCCCCGCCGAGCGGCCGGGCGGCCAGTTCGGTGCCGCGTCCGCCGGGCGCCGGGCGGGCGTACAGCTCCACCGCGCCGTCCAGCCGGCGCAGCGGCTCGGGCCACCGGCCGAGCGGCAGTACCTCCTCGGGCCGGCCGGCCACCGTCACCACCTGCCAGCGTCCGGGTCGCGGATCGGTCCGGGGCGTGCCTGGCGAGCGCCTCAGACGGCGTACCAGGGCGCGTGCGGCGGTCGCGCCTGCCGCCACGAGGGCGATCCCGGATCCGGTCAGCCGTCCCATCCGTGCCACCTGCCCCTCACGTCGCCGCGGGCCGCCGGGCGGCCGGTCACGCGCGGCCGGCCGCCCACGGAGGCGTTCCGCCCCGTGCCTCCAGGGTCCGGCGGCCCGGGTGAAGCGGGTTCGCCCCGAAGGGGTGAACCGGCCCGCGCCGGGTAACCGGGCCCGGCACTGGCGGAGTGGACGCGACGGGGAGGGCCGGATGCCGGAACGGGCTGACCGCGTCGAGGTCGCGGAGACGCCGGGCGATGTCACCGGACCGGCGAGGGGCAACGCCCCGGCGGGCGGCGCCGGGGCGGTCGGCGGGATCGTGCGGGCCGACGCCGGCACCGACGCGCCGGCCGGGGGCGCCTGGCCGGCGGCCCGGCCGCTGCTGGCGTCGCGGTTGGCCGCGCCCGCGCCGCCCGAGCCGGTGCTGGTCCGGCCCCGGCTGCTGGACCGGCTGGATCAGGGGGTGGCCGGACCGGTGACGCTGGTCTCCGGCCCGGCCGGCTGGGGCAAGACCACGCTGCTCGCCTCCTGGGCGCGTGCCTCGCGGGCCGAGCCGCCGCCGGCCTGGGTGTCGGTGGAGGGCGGCGACACGGGGGAGCGGCTCTGGTCGTACCTCGCGGCGGCGCTGCGGGCCGCCGTGGCGGGTGGGCCGGACGGGGGATCGCAGCCACCCGTGCCCGACGTACCACCCCGGCCGGACCAGCTCGAACTGCTCGCCGCGGCGCTCGCCGGGCGGGAGCGCCCGGTGCTGCTGGTCCTGGACGACCTGCACCGGGTCACCGATCCGGCCGTGCTGACCGGCCTGGAGTTCCTGCTCCGGCACGCCGAGGGGCGGCTGCGGCTGGTGGTCGGGGCGCGGACCGGACCGGCGCTGGCCCTGCATCGCTGGCGACTGGCCGGCGAGCTGACCGAACTCGGCCCGGCGGAGCTGGCGTTCACCGACGACGAGGTGGCCGACCTGCTGGTGGCGCACGGCGTGCCGCTGCCCGCGGCGGCGGTGCCCGGGCTGCGGGAACGCACCGGCGGGTGGCCGGCCGGGCTGCGCTTCGCCGCGCTGGCGCTGCGCGTCGAGGCCGACCCGGCGCGGGCGGCCGAGCGGTTCGGTGGCGACCAGCCGGACGTCGCCGGCTACCTGCGCGACGAGGTGCTCGCCCCGCTCGACCCGGCGGCCCGGGAGGTGCTGCGCCGCAGCGCCGTCGCGGCGGCCGTCTGCCCCGACCTGGCCGACGCGGTGACCGGGCGGTCCGACGCGGGCCAGTTGCTCGCCGGCCTGGCCCGGGCGGGCGGCTTCCTCCAGCAGGACGGCGGCAGCCCGCCCTGGTACCGGTGCCACCCGCTGCTGGCCGACCTGCTCCACGACGAGCTGGGCCGGCTCCCCGGCGACGAGCTGCGCGAGCTGCACCGGCGGGCGGCCGACTGGTACGCGGGCAACGGCCGGCCGGCAGAGGCGTTGCGGCACGCGCTGGCCGGGGGCGAGTGGAACCGGGCCACCGAGCTGCTGATCGCCCGATGGCCGGAGCTGATGGCGTACGACCGGGACGTACCGGCCGGGCCACCCCCGACCGGGCCGCCCGCCGAGGCGGTCCACCGGGATCCGGAACTCGCGCTGGCCTGTGCCGCCGAGCGGGCGTACGCGGGTGACGTCGAGGCGGCGGCCGGGCACCTGCGGCGCGCCGTCGAATCCGGACGCGACCTGCCCGCCCCGCGCCGGGGCCGGTTCCGGCGACTGGCCATCGCGCAGGAACTCACCCTGGCCCGGCTCACCGGCGACCACGAGGAGGTACGGCGGGCCGCCGAACGGCTGCTCGCCACCGGTACCGGCCCGGCCGGACCGGGCGACGACCCGCGGGCCGGGGCGGCGGAGGACGCCGATGTCCGGGCGGTCGCCGGGACCGCGCTCGGCCTGGTCGCGCTGGCCGAGGGGGAGCTGCCCGCCGCCCGGGAGCGGTTCGCCGAGGCGCTCGTGGCCGCCCGCGGGGCGGGCCGGTCGCGGACGGCCCTGGTCTGCGCCAGTCGGTCGGCGTTGCTGGACGCGGCCCGGGGCGACCTGCGGGCGGCGGAGCGGACCGCCCGGGAGGCGCTGGCGATGCCCGCCTGCCAGGGCTGGTCCTGCCGGCTCGACTGCGGCTACGCGTACCTGGCGCTGGCTCTGGTGGCGTGGCACCGGGACGAGCCGACGGACGCGGCGGCGAACCTGACCCTCGCCGGCCCGGCCACCGGGGAGCCCGCTGCGGGCGCGCTGGCCGTGCTCTGCCGGGCTGAGCTGCTGGCGGCCGGGGGTGAGCCGGCGGCCGCCCTGCGGGCCCTCGCCGCGGCCCGGGAGACCGCGCCCGGGCCGGAGCTGGCCGTCTGGCTGACCGCGGGCGAGGCGCAGCTGCGCGCCCTGGTCGGTGACGTGGACACCGCCCGCTCGATGCTCGGCGACGCCCTCGCCCGGCTCGGTGGCGCCGGGGAGCGGAGGCCCGGCGGCGTCCTCGGGCGGGCCGTCCTGACCGGAGGAGTGGGCGGGGATCGGAGCGTCGCCGGGCCGGCCGTGCCGACGACCGGAGGAGTGGGCGTGGACCGGAGCGTCGCCGGAGGACGGGCGGGCCCGGCGGCCGGCTCCGGGCCGGACACACGCGCGGCGGCGCTCGGGGTGGCGCTGGGCCGGGTGGAGCTGCGGGCCGGCGATCCCCGGGCCGCCGGGCGGACGGTGCCGGACTGGGCCGGGCCCGCCGCCGGAGCCTGGCCGCTGCCGCTGCGGCTCGCGGCCGGCCTTCTCGACGCGGTCGTGGCGCACGACGGGGGCGACGACCGGCGGGCCGGGCGGGTCCTGGAGCAGGTGCTCGACCTCGCCGAGCCGCAGGGCTACCGGCGGATCTTCACCCACGCCGCGCCGGTGGTACGCGACCTGCTCGCCGCGCACCTGGACTCCGGGACGGCGCACTGGGCGACGGTGAGCGACCTGGTGCGCGGGGTGGACGAGCGGCGGGCCGACGAGTCGGCCGAGCGCTCCGCCGCCCCGGCGCGGGCGCTGGACGAGCCGCTCACCGAGCGGGAGCTGACCATCCTGCGTTATCTGCAGAGCATCCTGTCCAACGTGGAGATCGCCGGTGAGCTGTCCCTGTCGGTCAACACGGTGAAGACCCACGTCCGCAACATCTACCGCAAGCTCGACGCGACCCGCCGGCGCGAGGCGGTCCGGCGGGCGCGCGAGCTCCGGTTGATCTGACGGCGGAGCCGTCCGGCAGGGTTGATCTGACGGCGGGGTCAGGTGGTGGCGGCGGCGTCGACGGCGGCCAGCAGGTCCGCCAGGTCGTAGCCGCCGTCGTGGCGGACGTCGTTGAAGAAGAGCGTCGGGGTGCCGTTCACCCCGCTGCGGATGCCGCCGACGAAGTCCCGCCGGACCCGGTCGGCGTGGGCCTGCCGCCCCACCTCCGCGCCGACCTCGTCGGGTGGCAGCCCGAGCTGCTCGATGCCGAGCGACAGGTGCACCGGATCGAGCTGGTCCTGGTGTTCGTAGAGCCAGTCGTGCATCTCCCAGAACCGGCCCCGCCGGGCGGCGGCCTCGGCCGCCTCGGCGGCGCTCTCCGCGTACGGGTGCACGTTGGCGATGGGAAAGTGCCGGTAGACCAGCCGGACGGTGTCCGCGCGCTGGCGCAACACCTCGGCCAGGTTCGGGTGCGCGGCCCCGCAGAACCGGCACTGGAAGTCGCCGTACTCGACGATGGTGACCGGCGCGTCGACCGGCCCGCGGGCGTGGTCCGTCTCGGTCACCGGGGTCCGCAGCCGGGCGGTGGTGACCTGCAGTGGCGTCGTCATCAAGTGGCCACCTGCCGATCCGCGTCCAGCCGGTCGAGGACGTCGAGGATGCCGTCCACCCCCGGGTTGACGTCCATCGGCGAGAGGTGGCTCCAGGCCACCGTGCCCGCCGGGTCGATGACCACCAGCGCCCGGGCTGCCTGCTCCTGCGGGGTGTACGCGCCGTACCGGCGGGCCACCTCGCCCTTGGGCTCGACGTCGGCCAGCAGCGGAAACCGGATCCCCCGGCTCTCCGCGAAGGCTTGGTGCGAGTCCACGCTGTCCACCGAGATGCCCAGCAGCACCGTGTCGTACCGCTCCAGCTCGGGCATGGCCGCCTGGTAGAGCGCCATCTGGTCGCCGCAGACCGGCGTGAAGTCGGCCGGGTAGAAGGCGAGCACCACCGGGCGGCCGGGGAACTGGCCGGGGCCTACCTCTCGCCCGTCCGGGGTCGCCGGCAGGGTGAACCCGGGCGCGGGCCGCCCGGGTCTGATCAGCCCGTTCGGATCAGTCATGGCTCCCACACTGGCGCGCGCCGGGGTGAGCGGGGATCACCCGCCCTGGGTGGTTCGGCTCAGCGCCCCACCGTCACGTGGTTGTGCACCTCGCGGATGCCGGGGGCGGACCAGACCACCCGTTCGATCTCCTCCCGTTCCGGGATCGAGTGCACCAGGCCGGCCAGCACGGCGGTGTCGCCGTGGACCCGGACGCTGATCCCCTCGGCCTCGGTGGCGCCGTTCCGGGCGAGCGCGTCCACGATCCGCTCGGCCAGGTCGCGCCCGTCGAACCCGACGGACGGCCGGACGGTGATCCCGTTGCTCACCCCGCGTACGCCGCTGAGCCGGCCGACCGCCCGTTCGGCGGCCCGGCGCTGGTACTCCCACTCGACTTCGCCGTGCAGGGTGACCCAGCCGTCCGCGACGGTCACGTCCAGCGCCTCGATCGGCACGAACGCGTCCCACTCGAGGGCCCGGCTGGCGGCGGTGGCGATCTCCGGGTCGCTCTTCTCGGCGGAGGTGGCGATCCGCACGGCGAGGTCGTTGGCGACCGCCCGGACCCGGGAGACCCGGTGTGCGGCCCGCTCGGCGGCCCACTTCTTGGCGTAGCTGTCCACCCATCCGGTCAGCGTCACCACCCCCTCGGTGACGGTCACCCCGATCTCGTTGGGGCGTACCCGGGGTTCCCAGGTCAGCTCGTCGAGGACGTCGGACTGGATGTCCTGGTCGGTGCGGGTGATCGTCGTGGTGGCCATGCGGTGGCTCCCTCCCGGATCGGTTGGCGGCACGAGCCGCCGGCGGCGGCGTCGAGGCGGTGCGGGCACGGGCGCCCGCACCACGATCCTGTCCGCACCCCGGGTGACCTGCCCTCATCCCTTCGGGGTGAGGGAACTGGTTGGGAGCGCTTCCAAATTCGGGAGCGCAGCGGTTAGGGTGAATGCCCCTCGGCCTGCGGGAGCCGAGCACGCCGACGGGGAGCCCCGGGCAGCTCCCCACCGTCCCCACGTCGCTCCCGTCACGGGCAACCGAGAGGAACCCGCCCATGCGCAGAAGTCTCGCCGGCGCGGCCGCAGCCGCGCTGGCCGCCACCGCCGCGGCCGTCGCCGTGCAGTTCGCCGCCGCTCCCGCCACCCCGGCCGCCGCCGCCTCGGCCGAGCCGTACACCTGGAAGAACGTCCGGATCGACGGCGGCGGCTTCGTTCCCGGCATCATCTTCAACCAGACCGAGAAGAACCTGATCTACGCGCGCACCGACATCGGCGGCGCGTACCGCTGGGAACAGGCCACCCAGTCGTGGACGCCGTTGCTGGACTCGGTCGGCGCGGACAAGTGGGGCCGGAACGGAGTGGTCAGCCTCGCCACCGACCCGGTGCAGACCAACCGGGTGTACGCGGCGGTCGGCATGTACACCAACGACTGGGACCCGAACAACGGGGCGATCCTGCGCTCCACCGACAGGGGCGCCACCTGGCAGGCCACCGAATTGCCGTTCAAGAACGGCGGCAACATGCCCGGCCGGGGCATGGGTGAGCGGCTCGCGGTCGACCCGAACAAGAACAGCATCCTGTACTACGGCGCCGAAGGCGGCAACGGCCTGTGGCGCAGCACCGACTACGGGGTGACCTGGGCCAAGGTGGCGAACTTCCCGAACGTCGGCAACTACCGCGCCGACCCGAACGACAGCAGCGGCTACCAGAGCCAGAACCAGGGCCTGACCTGGGTCAGTCTCGACAAGAGCACCGGCACGGCGGGCAACGCCACGCAGACCGTCTACGTCGGGGTGGCGGACAAGCAGAACCCGGTCTACCGGACCACCAACGGCGGCGCCACCTGGGAGCGGATCGCCGGGCAGCCCACCGGGTACCTGGCCCACAAGGGGGTGGTCGACCCGGTCGGCGGCTACCTCTACATCGCCACCAGCGACACCGGCGGTCCGTACGACGGCGGCAAGGGTGACGTGTGGAAGTTCAACCGGGCCACCGGCGCCTGGACGCAGATCAGCCCGGTTGCGTCGTCCAGCGGCGACGCGTACTTCGGTTACGCCGGCCTGACCATCGACCGGCAGCACCCGAACACCCTGATGGTCGCCACGCAGATCTCCTGGTGGCCGGACGCGATCTTCTGGCGGAGCACCGACGGCGGGGCGAACTGGACCCGGATCTGGGACTGGTCCAGCTACCCGAACCGCAGCAAGAAGTACACGATGGACATCAGCTCGGTGCCGTGGCTGACCTTCGGCACCAACCCGTCCCCGCCGGAGGAGAGCCCGAAGCTGGGCTGGATGAACGAGTCGGTGGAGATCGACCCGTTCGACAGCAACCGGATGATGTACGGCACCGGCGCCACCATCTACGGCACCACCGACCTGACCAAGTGGGACACCGGCGGCACATTCACCATCCGGCCCATGGTCAAGGGGCTGGAGGAGACCGCGGTGCTCGACCTGGTCAGCCCGCCGTCGGGCGCCCCGCTGGTCAGCGCGCTCGGGGACATCGGCGGCTTCCGCCACACCGACCTGACCGCGGTGCCGTCGATGATGTTCACCCAGCCGAACTTCACCAGCACCACCAGCCTCGACTACGCCGAGACCAAGCCGTCGATCATGGTTCGGGCGGGCAACTTCACCGACGCCGACCGGCCGGGCGACAGCCACGTGGCGTTCTCCACCGACGGCGGCGCGAACTGGTTCCAGGGCACCGAACCGTCCGGGATCAACAGCGGCGGCACGGTGGCCGCGTCCGCCGACGGCAGCCAGTTCGTCTGGGCGCCCGGCGACGCCGGTCAGCAGGTGGTCCGGTCGTTCGGCTTCGGCAACTCGTGGACGCCCGCCACCGGCATACCGGCCAACGCCACGGTCGAGTCCGACCGGGTCAACTCGAACAGGTTCTACGGGTTCAGCAACGGGAAGTTCTACGTCAGCACCAACGGCGGGGCGGCCTTCACCGCCACCGCGGCGAGCGGCCTGCCCACCAGCGGGGTCAAGTTCAAGGCGCTTCCGGGCGTGGAGGGCGACATCTGGCTGGCCGGCGAGGGCGGCCTGTGGCACTCGACCAACTCCGGCGCGAGTTTCACCAGGATGACCGGTGTCGACACCACCATCAACGTCGGCTTCGGCAAGGCCGCGCCCGGAAAGACGTACCCGGCGCTGTTCACCATCGGCACGGTGGACGGCAAGCACGGCGTCTACCGCTCGGACGACACCGGCGCGAGCTGGGTCCGGATCAACGACGACCAGCACCAGTACGGCAACGCCGGCGAGGCGCTGACCGGTGACCCGCGGGTCTACGGCCGGGTCTATCTCGGCACCAACGGCCGGGGCATCCTGGTCGCCGACCGGCTCGCCGGCACGCCCAGCCCGTCGCCGACCTCGGCCAGCCCGTCCCCGTCGCCCACCTCGCCGAGTCCCTCCCCGACCTCGCCGACCCCGTCGCCCACCTCGCCGACCCCGTCCCCGACCTCGCCGAGCCCGTCCCCGACCAGCAGCGGCTGCGCGGCGACGTACGCGGTGACGAACTCCTGGCCGGGCGGCTTCCAGGCGGAGCTCACGGTCCGCAACTCCGGCGCCGCCCCGATCGCCGGCTGGACCCTGTCCTGGACCTTCCCGGACGGGCAGCAGATCACCCAGCTCTGGAACGGGTCGTACACCCAGTCCGGGGCGGCGGTGACGGTCCGGGACGCCGGCTGGAACGGCAACCTCGGCGCCGGTGGGAGCACCACCGCCGGCTTCACCGGCAGCTGGACCGGCGCGAACCGGGTGTCGGCGGTGTCCTGCACCGCCCGCTGACCCAGCCCGGCCGCGGTGGCCGTCCCGGCCGCGGGGCGGCCACCGCCGCGTCCGGGTCCGCCGGGTTCGATCTTGGTGGGTAGGCTCGGCCCGGACCGTGACGAGAGGGGTACGTCCGATGAACCCGATCAGGACCGCCTGGCTGACTGCCGCCCGCTCGGCGGCGGCGCTGCTCGCCGACCCGGCGGTGGCGGAGAAGTGGGACGCGCCGAGCGCCCTCCCGGAGTTCCGGGTCGGCGGGCTCGCCGGCCACCTCGCCTCCCAGATCCTCGCCGTGCCCGGGGTGCTCGCCGAGCCGGTCCCGGCCGACGAGCCGATCGGCCTGCTCGACCACTACGCCCGGGGTACCTGGATCGGCGCGTCGGTCGACGACGAGGTGAACGTGGGTATCCGCGCCTCCGGCGAACGGATCGCCGCCGACGGCCCCGAGGCGCTGCTCGCCGCTGCCCGGGCCGCGCTCGCCGGGTTGGCCGTCGCGCTGCCGGCCGAGCCGGACGGCCGGGTCGTCCACCTGGCCCGGGGGCCGTGGTCGCTGAGCCTGGAGGACTACCTCACCACCCGGCTGATGGAACTCGCCGTGCACTCCGACGACCTCGCGGTGAGCGTCGGGGTACCCACCCCGGAACTGCCCACCGAGGTGCTGGACCCGGTGCTGGCGCTGCTCGCCCGGCTCGCCGTACGCCGGCACGGGCAGCCCGCGGTGCTCCGCGCGCTCAGCCGCGCCGAGCGGGCGCCGGCGACCGTCGCCGCCTTCTGACGCACCGGCGGCGTCCCCGGCCGGGGACGCCGCCGCCGGTGCGTCAGGGGCGGGTCAGTCGTCCAGGCCGACGGGGGAGTCCGGGCGGTCGACGTCCACGAACTCGATGTCGTCCAGCTCGCGGGCCCGGCTGCCGGCGGCCCGGGCGGCGGTGCCGGCGGCCCAGCCGAGCGCCGCACCGGCCAGGGCCGCGGCGATCAGCAGCGTCCAGGGCAGCGCCGGCCGGCGGCCAGCGAGGGCGTCGAAGGCGAGGCCGGCCCGGCGGCGGGCTTCGTCGGCGGCGGAACCGACCAGGCCGGTGGCGTCATCGGCCAACCCGGAGCCGTTGCGGCGGGCGGAGCGGGCGGCGTCCTTGACGCTGTCCCCGGCGGAGTCGAGGGCGGAGATCAGGTGCTGCCGCGCCTGGTCGGCGATCCGCTCGGGCTTGCTCCGGCGGTCCAGCAGATTGCTTCCGAACATCGTGCTACCTCCTTGGGGGTGCCGGAGGCCCGGCGGCGGCCGGACTCCGGTGCTCAGCCAGCGCGTGACGGTCTCCTGACCGGCCAGTGCCCGTCCCGGACCCGGCGCAAACCACGCCCGCCGGCCGGGGGCCGCCGAACGGCGCAGGCCGGGAGGAACCAGCCTAACGCGCCGGGGCGGGCTACCGGCCGGACGAGCGGGGGGCCGCTACCCTGGTTCGGCGGATCGGCCGGGGTCGGACGATCGTTGGATGAGCGGCGACACCTGTCGCAGGGAAATGGGAGCTGGAAGGTCCGGATTGGGATGCCCAGGTGTGCCCAGTCCGCGAATTGCTCATCCCGAGGGGTGGCGACCGAGGCGGTTGGAGGAATACGCTCGGTCGCGGCCCGCGTACTGATGAGGCGCCCGTACGGGCGAGTGGAGGTGCTCGCGTGAGCCTGTCGATCGTGAAGTCGGTTCTGCCGGGTGGTGTCATCCAGATCGCCCCGCGGGGCGAGATCGACGTCGATACCGCGTACGAGGTACGGGAAGCGATTGCCGAGGTGCTCGCGAAGGGCCGTCCGGCCCGGATCGAGCTGAACATGCGGTTGGTCACCTTCATCGACTCCGTCGGCATCAGCGCCATGGTCGCCGGTTTCCAGACCGCCGAGGTCAGCGGCGTCAAGCTGGTGGTCACCGAGCCGAGCCGCTTCGTGCACCGGCAGCTCTGGGTCACCGGCCTGCTGGGCCTCTTCGGCGCTCCCGAGCCCTACTTCGCCGACAGTGGCTCCGAGGTCCTCCCCGGGGCCTGACACCCACGCTCAGCCTCCGAGGCCGGACAGGTCGACGTCGGCGACCTCGGTGACCGCCCGGACCGCGGTGACCGAGGCGTACCCGCTGGCGAGCAGGGCCAGATCCGTGCCCGGCTGGACGGACTGTCCGGGTTCCTCCAGTGAGGTGCGGACGAAGCCGTGGCCGGTCTCGGCGACCGTCATCTGCACCTGACCGAAGCTGGCCAGCGAGCCCTTGCGCACCCCACGCAGCCGGCCGTGCGGCAGGTCCGGGGCGTTCACGTTGAGGATGCTCTCCACCGGCCCGGCCAACAGCCGGGGCAGCAGGTCCAGGGCCACCCGGGCGGCGGTGGACCAGTGCCGTTCGGCGTCGCGTACCCGAGCGGCGGCGGCCACCGCGGCCCCGCCGCTGGCCGCCGTGGCGTCTCCGGCGGAGAGCACGTCCAGCGACACGGCCATCGCCCGGCAGCCGTTGGCGGCGGCGGTGAACGCGGCGCCCACCGTGCCCGAGTGCAGCACCGCCCGGCCGGCGTTGGCCCCCCGGTTGATGCCCGAGAGCACCACCGTCGGCGGTGGCCCGAACGCGCCGTGCACCGCGATCAGCGCGATGAAGCCGGGCGAACCGCCGACCCCGTACGCGGGCACCCCGGGCAGCTCCGGCAGCGGGTGGTCACGGACCACGACGTGCCCGTTCTGCTCCACCGCGGTCATCGCGGCGCTGGTGCCGCTCGCCTCCTCCAGCGGCGCGGCCACCACCACGTCCAGCCCCCGGTCCACCGCCGCCTTGGCCAATGCGCCGATGCCCGGTGCGGCGATGCCGTCGTCGTTGGTCACCAGGATCCGTGGCATCATCGCTCGGCCGCCCGCTCGGCCAGCTCGTCCGGGGTGGTCCGCTCCTGCGGCCGGGAGCCCGCCGGCACCAGCCGGACCCGCTCCACCAGCCCCGTGATCGAGTCCAGCCGTCCGGTGCCCAGCCCGTGTCGGGTGACGTTGAGTGCCCCGGCCGCCGCGCCGGTGCGGATCGCGGTGCGCACGTCGCCGCCCCGGGCCACCACCGCGGCCACCCCGGCGGTCATCGAGTCACCCGCGCCGCGCGGGTCGGCCGCCTCCAGCCTCGGCATCTCCACCTCGAAGACCTCCCCGTCGACCAGGGCCAGCGCCGGCCGCTCGGCCCGGCTCACCACCACGGTCTCCGCGCCGGTGGCGTGCAGGTCGTACATGGCCCGGGTGAGCTCCTCCTCGTCGTCGCCCCCGACCCGGCCGTCGGCGATCAGCTCCTCGTGGCTGATCTTGAGGAAGAAGACGCCGCTGGCCAGCACGGCGGCGAGGTGCTCGCCGCGCAGGTCCACCACCACCCGGCTGCCGTTGGCGCCCAGATCGGCGGCGAAGCGCCGGTAGAGGTCGGCCGGGACCAGGTCGGGATGGCTGGGCCCGCTGAGCACGCTGACCGGGGCCCGCAGCCCCTCGCCGAGCGTGAGGTTGTAGAGCTCGTCCAACTCGTGCCGGCTCAGCGGGTGGCCGGTCACGTCGACGATCTCCCGCCGGCTGCCGGCCCGGCGGTCGTGCACGTAACCGCCGCTGCCGCCGGAGTCGCGCACCACCACCCTCAGTTGCACCCCCTCGCTGATCAGCAGCGGTTCGAGCACCTGGCCGATCTCACCGCCGAGGCTGGTGCAGAGCGTCACCGGCACGCCCAGGGAGAGGATCATCCGGGCCTGCCACACCCCCTGCCCGCCGGGGTGAAGGTGCAGTTCGGGGTGGTCGGCCGGCTGGTCGACGGTGACCGTGAGCCGCGGTGTCGGCGCGAACACCATCACGTGCGCGCTCATCCGGCGTACCCGTCCATGCCCGGCCTCCTTGTCGCGCCGTCCCGGCGCGCCGGATTCCCCGCCCGCCCCCGTGTCATGCCGGCACGGTGGGGACCTTCGACCGTTGCCAGGCCGGCCCGGGTACGGGACGATCGTGCGGACCGTCGACGGCGAGGGGGAAGGCTTGCTCAGCAGCGACAGCTTCAGCTACACCGTGCAGGCCCGCTGCCCGCGGGCGGAGGCGTCCGCTCTGCTCAGCGACCTGACCCGGCAGGACGAGCTGCATCCGCTGATCGTCCGGGTCCGTGAACTGCCGCCCCGGCCCGGCGCCCTGGCCAGTTACGCGATCACCGACCGGCTGGAGTTGGGTCCGCTGCACTTTCCGGTCACCTACCAGGCCGACGTGCTGATCGCGAACGACGACGAGGTGGTAACCGTGGCCCGGCAGCAGCCGGCCACCACCGTGCGCAACCACACCCGGCTGCGGGACGAGCCCGACGGTGTGGTGCGGATCGACGTCGAGATCACCCTTTCCGCCCCGGCGCCCCTGTTCGGGTACGCCTTCCGGCAGGCCCGCGCGGCCCACCTCGGCCTGGCCAGCCGGCTCGGCGCGACCCTGGAGCAGGGGCGCGCCGGCTGACTCAGGCCCGCCGCCCGGCCGGCACCGCCTGCCGGGCCGCCGGCGCGGTCGCCCGCCGCAGCCGCCCCCACGGCTTGTAGGTGGACAGCACGGTGGCGACGAGCAGCAGGGTGGTCGAGACGGCCGGCGCGACGACCAGATCGGCCCGCAGGTGCGGGGATGCGTCCGCGCCCAGCGCGCCGAGTTCCCGGACTCGTGGGGTGAGCGCCAGCAGCACCAGGCCCAACATCACCGTGGTGATCGCGAACTTCACCAGCACCCAGCGCCAGCGCAGCAGGCCCCACGGGGTGAGCAGCGCGCTGATTACCCCGATCAGCCAGACCGCCACGCTCAGCGGGGCGAACAGCCAGGTGACCAGCAGCCCGGCGGTCGGGTAGACCACCTCGGGGTCGGCCCCGCGCAGCCCGGCGACGCCCAGGGTGAGCAGCACCAGGTCCGCGCCGAGCCAGCCCAGCGAGGTGACCAGGTGCACGGTGAGCAGGGCCTTGCGCCCGGCGGGGGAGAGTCGGCTCATGCTGCCGATCCTGCGCCGCCGGACGGGTGGCGTCGTGGGGCCGGAGACGACATCCGGTGTACGCCGCCGGACGTACGGTGGCCCGCCGCACGGCGGGCCACGGTACGTCAGTAGACCGACAGGTGGACGTGGTTGGTGTGGTCGCTGGACGGGTCACCGTTGCCGCCGCTGTACGCCTTCCACCCGCTGCTCGGCAGCCAGATCTGCTTGTACCAGATCACGTAGAGCACGGCGAGCGCGTCGGAGTTCCGGATGAAGTACGCCGCCAGGTTGTTGCCGTACGTCTTGTCGCCGCCGGTGGCCACCCCGCCGAAGCCGTCCTTCTGGGCGGCGAAGTCGCAGGCCCGGCCCTTCGGGTGCTCGCCGGATCCGCTGGGCCGGTAGCAGGAGACGTACCGGGTGAACCCGGCGGCCTTGGCCTGCTGGAGGGCGTGCAGCGTGCGTGGGGTGATGCAGCCGTCGGCGGGCGTCGGGTCGTTGACGCTGCACGACTCCGGCGGCCAGGAGCCGTCGGCGTTGCGCGGCGCGGGAGTGGCGGTCGCGGTGGACGTGCCGCGGGTGCCGCTGCTGTCCGTGGTGGCGGCCTTCTTGTTGGCCACCTCCAGCGCGTGCTCGGCCTGCTGCTTGCGCTTGGCCATCACCGCGACCTGCTTGCGCTGTTCCTGGATCTCACCGTTCAGCGCGGTCTGGGTGCGGGTGGCCCGGTCCCGGGTGTCGATCAGATCGCGCAACGCCCGGTCCTCGTGCGCGGCGACCTGCCCCAGCGCGGCGGCCCGGTCGAGGAAGCCCTCCGGGCTGCCGCTGCCGAGCAGCGCCGAGGCGGTGCCGAGCCGTCCGCTCCGGTACGCCACCGCGGCGATCTCGCCGACCTTGTCGTCGCGGGTGCCCAGCTCGGCGTCGATGGTGACGAGTTGGGCGGCGAGCTCCTTCTGCCGCGCCACCGAGCGGTTCAACGCGGTCCGCGCCTCCAGCCAGCCCTTGCTGGCCGCGTCGAGCTGGGCGCGCAGGGCGGGGGTGCCGCCCTCGTCGTCGCCGGGCGCGGCGGCGAGCAGGCCGGTCGGGGAAGCCGCCGAGGCGGGGGAGACCGGCACGGTCGCGACGCCGAGGGTGAGCGTCGCGACGAGCAGGGCCGCCAACCGGGCGGCCGTCCGTCGTACAGGTGCCACTGATGGCATTCACGTTTCCTTCCGTCAACCGCCGACCGGGTTAGCTGACGGGTTCGGGACGGAAGATCCCTACCGCTGGCGCGGATGCACCCCAGGTACGTGGTTCCCCGGCTCGCCGTGCTGCGGCGATTAGGCGACGGCCGCCCCTGGCGCCGGCGGGCGCCGCCCGGCGGAGGCCGCGACCGAGCCTACCGGCGGGCCCTCGACCGGGCCCGGGTGGCGGGGCGGTCAGTCAGGGTTAAAACCGGCATAGCCACACAATAGCCACTTGGATTTAAGATTGTCCTAATTACCACTCGACCGGCCTGCAGGCCCCGGGGGACGCTCCGGGTTCGGTCTGCAACGTGGCGTGATCGATGCCGAAGTCCTCGTGCAGCGCGGCCCGGGCCGCCGCGAGGACCTCGCCGACCTCCGCGCCGGGCGTCATGGTCAGGTGCGCCGAGGCCACCTCCATGCCGGAGGTGAGCGTCCAGACGTGCAGGTCGTGCACCTCGGCGACGCCGGGCACCGCGGCCAGCCGGTCGTGCACCGCGGTCACCTGGAGGTGCTCCGGGGCGGCCTGCACCAGGATGCGCACCGCGGCCCGGCCGAGCCGCCAGGTGCGCGGCAGGATGAACAGCCCGATCGCGACCGCGACCACCGGGTCGGCCCACCACCAGTCGGTGAGCGCGATGACCAGGGCGGCGCCGATCACCCCGAGCGAGCCGAGCAGGTCGCCGAGTACCTCCAGATACGCCCCGCGCAGGTTGATGCTCTCCTGGGCGCCGCTGCGCAGCAGCGCGAACGCGGCGACGTTGGCGAGCAGGCCGAGCACCGCCACGACGAGCATCGGGCCGGCGAGGACCTCCGGTGGCTCGCCGAACCGGCGGACCGCCTCGACCAGCACGTAGACCGCGACCGCGCCGAGCAGCACCGCGTTGGCCAGGGCGGCCAGCACCTCCAGCCGGTAGAGCCCGAAGGTGCGCTGCGGGTCGGTGTCGGCGCGGCGGGTGGCGGTGATCGCGGCCAGGGCCATCCCGATCCCCAGCACGTCGGTGAACATGTGCCCGGCGTCGGAGAGCAGGGCCAGCGAGCCGGTGATGAACGCGGTCGCCGCCTCGACCAGCATCAGGGCGGTGAGCAGTCCGAACGCGGCCCAGAGTCGACCCCGGTGGCGGTGCGCGGCGTTGGCCGCCATCCCGCTGTGGTCATGACCCGCGCCCACGTCCACACCCTCTCGTCCCGCGCCCCGGCCGGGCTCAATCTATGCTCACATCGCTATGTGTGCAAATGAACGCCGGATGTCCCCGGCCCACCCGCACGGGGGACACTCAGCGCACCGGATCGAGGGTGACGAGGCGCTGGGTGGCGCGGGACAGCGCCACGTAGAGGGTCCGCACCCCGGAGCCCGGGTCGGCCCGGATCTCGCTCGGAGCGACCAGCACCACGCCGTCGTACTCCATCCCCTTGGCCTGGAGGCTGGTCACCACCTGGAGCCGGCCGCCACCGAGGTCACCCAGCCAGCCGGCCACCTCGTCGCGGCGCGGCACCGGACTGATCACGCCGACCGTGCCCTCGACCGCGTCCAGCAGAGTGCGGGCCGCCTCCACCGTGGCGTCGGGCAGCCCGGCGGCCGGCACGGTCCGCTCGATCGGAGCCACCCCGGTGGAGCGCACCGCGGTCGGCAGCGCCAGGTCCGGGTAGAGCCGGCGGATCTCCGCCGCCGCCACCGCGAAGATCTCCGCCGAGTTCCGGTAGTTGGTGGTCAGCTCGTACCGGTACCGGCGACGACGTCCCAACGCCTGGTCGCGGGCCCGGGTCAGCTCCTGCGGGTCGCCGGTCCAGGCCGTCTGCGCCGGGTCGCCGACCACCGTCCAGGAGGCCAACCGACCCCGCCGGCCGATCATCCGCCACTGCATCGGCGAGACGTCCTGGGATTCGTCGACCACCACGTGGGCGTAGTCGCGGTAATCCTCCGGCCGCTCCCGGGCCGCCGCCCGGGCCGCCCGCTGCCGGTCGGCGTACGTGCTCAGCTCACGGACACCCCCGGCGAGCTGGAACGGGTCGCGCCGGGGCTTCGGCCGCCGGACCGGCTTGCCCAGCAGCGCGTCCAGCTCGTCCAGGAGCGCCACGTCAGCGATGGTCAGTCCCTCGGTGTCCAGGCTCCGGTACGCCCCGGCGAGCAGCCGGATCTCCGCCCCGGACAACACGCCGCCGGCGTACCGGCGCAGTCGCTCCGGACGGGCCAGCCAGCCGAGCACGTGCCGGGGGTGCAGCCGGGGCCACCACGCCTTCAGGAACTCCCGGAACTCCGGCCGCTCGATGATCTCGTCCTCGAACGCGGGCTGCTCCGGCAGCCGGCCCACCCGCAGGGTGCGGGCCTGCGCGTACAGGGCGGCGAGCACGGCGTCGAAGCCGACCCGGCGCACCTCGTTGCGCCGCGCCCCGCGGGGCAGCGCCCGGTCCCGGATCGCGTCCAGCTCGGCCCGCTCCAGCCGGAGCAGCTCGCCCCGGTAGAGCAGGCGCAGTTCGGTGGGGGCGCCCGGCACCGCGTCCCGGACCGCGCGCTCCAGCACCCGGCGCATCCGCAGCGAGCCCTTCACCGCCGCCACCTCGGGCGGGTCGGTACGCGTCGCCGACATCCCGGGGAACAGCGAGCCGAGCGAGTGCAGGGTGGCGGTCTCCTCGCCGAGCGAGGGGAGCACCGAGGCAATGTACTCGACGAACACCCCGGACGGGCCGACCACCAGGATGCCGCCGCCGGCGTACCGGGCCCGGTCCGAGTAGAGCAGGTACGCCGCGCGGTGCAGGGCCACCGCCGTCTTGCCGGTGCCCGGGCCGCCGGAGACGATCGTGACGCCGTTGCCGGGGGAACGGATCGCCTCGTCCTGTTCCCGCTGGATGGTGGCGACGATGTCCCGCATGCCCCGCCCGGTGGCCCGGGACAGGGTGGCCAGCAGCGCGCCGTCGCCGACCACCGCCAGGTCCGGCGGCGCGGACTCCGGGTCGAGCAGGTCGTCCTCGATCCGGGTGACCTTCTCCGCCGACGACTGGATGGTGCGGCGGCGTACCACGCCCATCGGCTCGGCCGGGGTGGCCTGGTAGAAGGCGGCGGCGGCCGGCGCCCGCCAGTCCACCACCAGCGTCTCGGCCTGCTCGCCGCGCACCCCGAGCCGGCCCACGTGCAGGACCTGTCCGGTACGCAGGTCGAGCCGGCCGAAGACCAGCCCCTCGTGCTCGGCGTCCAGCACGTGCCGACGCTGCGCCGCGTGGAAGACCATCGCGTCCCGCTCCACCAGCGCGCCGAAGTTGCCGACCCGGGCCAGCCGGTAGCCCTCCCGCTCGGCCTCGGCAGCCGCGCGACGGAGCTCCGCGAGCCGGGCGTACACCCGGTCGAGATGCCGTTGTTCGACGGCGATCTCCCGTTCCAGGGTGGTCTGGTCGCTCAACGCGGGGGCTCCTGATGGTCACGTGGCGGGTACGGGCGGCTGAATGAGGGTACGGGCCCGGCGTTCCGGCCCGTGTCGGGGCCATGCCGGTGCCCGGTCTCCGCCCGCGCCGGTTGCCCGTTATCCGGCCGTTCCCACCCCGGCTCCGGCCGCTCCCGCCGCCGGCCGGTCATCCACGTCGTCGGGCCGCCGGGCGACCGTCCGCCGGCAGGTCGCCGGTGCCCGCACCGCGCGGGCCGGGGCCGCCGGCCGGGCCAGCGCCCGGTCGAGCACCGCGGCGAGGGCCGCATTCACCTCGTCCGGGCGCTCCATCATCAGCATGTGCCCGGCCCCGGGGCAGACGGTCAGCTCGGTGCTGGACAGCGTCGCGGCGATCGACTCGGCGCAGGGCGGCGGGGTGAGCCGGTCCCGGTCGCCGACCAGCGCGGCGGCCGGCAACTCGCCGAGCGCGGCCAGGGTGTCCAGCCGGTGCTGGGCGCCGATCGAGGCGCGGAACCCGCCGATCGAGCGGAGCGAGGCGTGCGCCACCGCCGAGGTGACCAGGCGGATGTCGAACGGGTCGCAGCGGTCGCCGAACAGCATCCAGCGGATGCTGGGCCGCAACGCGCGCAGCAGGGCGCGCGGGGGCCGCCAGGAGCCGCATCGGGCCAGCACCCCGGCGCCCGTGGTCTCGGCGAGCCGGATCAGCCGGGCGATCCGCGGCGAGAGCCCGTAGACGGTGTGGGTGTGCCCCTCGGCGGTGGTGGAGACGAAGACCAGCCCGGCGGTGCGGGCGGCGAAGTGCCCGGGGTGGCGGTGCGCGTACTCCATCACCGTCATCCCGCCCATCGAGTGCCCGACCAGCACGATCCGCCCGCGCGGGGCGATCTCGTCCAGCACCGCGGCGAGGTCGTCGCCGAGCTGGCTCAGGGTCGCCGTCCGCAGCGGCATGCAGCTCGACCGGCCGTGACCGCGGGCGTCGTAGGTCACCACCCGGATCCGGTCGCCGAACCGGGCCCGCAGCGCGGCGAGCTGGCGGTGCCAGCTGCGCCCGTCCAGCGTCCAGCCGTGCAGCAGGATCGCGGTGATCTCGGCGTCCACCGGTCCGGTGGCCTCGGCGTGCAGGCGTACGCCGTCGGAAAGCCGTACCTCCAGGTGTTCCGGCATCGTGAACCTCCCCGGGCCGGCCGGCGTCGCTCACCGGCGTAACCCGGCGGTAACAACCGGCTACCCGTCATGACAACACGCCAACCGTGGTGGTGAGAAGATTCCGAACCCGACTGCGCGCGTTCGGATCGGTGACCACCCTTGAGGCATGCCGCCGCCGAGCCGCACCCCGGCCACCCGGACCCCGCGTGGCGCCCTGGCCGAGCTGCTGGCCGGCAACCGCCGCTTCGTCAGCGGCCAGCCGGTGCACGGCCACGACGTCACCGCCGCCGCGGCGGTCGCCTCCGGTGACCAGCAGCCCTACGCCGTCGTGCTGGGCTGCATCGACTCGCGGGTGCCGCTGGAGGCGATCTTCGACCAGACTTTCGGCTCGATCTGCGTGATCCGCACCGGCGCGCACGTCCTGGACCGCGCGGTGCTCGGCTCCATCGAGTTCGTGGTCGGCGAGCTCGGGGTGCCGCTGGTGATGGTGCTCGGGCACGAGCGCTGCGGGGCGGTCGGCTCGGCGGTGGAGGCGCTGCGCACCGGACGGCGACCGGCTGGCTCGCTGGCGTACCTGGTGGCGCGGATCGCCCCGGCGGTCGCCGAGGTCGGCGCGGACGACCCGCAGGTCCACCCGCTCGCGGTCCGCCGGCACGTGCGGCGGACGGTGACCATGCTGAGCGCGGACGACCTGCTCGCCGGGCCGGTCGCGGCCGGGCGGGTGGCGGTGGTCGGTGCCCTCTACGACCTGGCCACCGGCGAGGTCGCCCTGCTCCCCGAGGAGTAACGGCCGCCCGCCGCCCGCCGCCCGCCGCCCGTCGCCCGGCTGCGGGCGGGCGGCGATCAGGGGTCTTCCGGCTGCGGGATGCCCCGGATCGCCGTGAACCGAGTCGATCAACCCGGCGGAACCAGGAAAGACAGAACCGCCCGCCGGGTGACCCCGGCGGGCGGTTCTGGGTGTCGCTGGTGAGGGGCTCAGCCCTCGAAGACGCCGGCCTCGACGAGACGCTTCTCGGTCTTGTCCCAGCCGTGGTCCGGGTGGGCGGCGGCCAGGCCGTTGATCTCGGCGCGGATCTTGGCGGCGTGGCCGGCGGCGGCCAGCGTCCGGATCTCCTCGACGAAGGCCTCGGAGTCGGTGCGCAGGTGCTCGGTCTTGCCGTTGGTCAGGTTGCGCACGTAGGCGTGCTTGCCGCCGTTCAGCGGGATCAGGTACTTGAACTCGCCCAGCACGCTGAGGGCGCCACCCTGGCCAGCCTGGCCGGCCCGGACTGACGCGCGCGCGGTCTTAGAGGTGTTGCTCGCCACGGAGGTACTCCTTGAGACGTACGGGAGGACTGAAACGTCCGGGGGCTGTTGCGGGTGACGCCCAGATGAGCCTCGGCCCGCGAAGATGTACGGCGGCGCAGAACCGCCCAGAGAACTGTACACGACCTCGACGCCTGGCTGGTCATCGCGCCGTCACGGGGGTCAACGGGGTCAGCCGCCCGGGTATTTCCCGGCCACCGGCGGCGGCGAATTTTCCGATTCGCTGGCGTACCATCCGTCACAACAGTCATCATGTGTTCCACGGACACCACTCGGGTGCACGAGGTCGTAGGGGAAGACGCACCTCGCTCACCGGGAGGTCACCGTGCCAACGCGTGGCGTCGTTTACGTCCACTCGACCCCACTCGCCGTGTGCTCGCACGTCGAGTGGGCGATCGCGCGCGTCCTCGCCGCGCCGGTCAACCTGGAGTGGACGGCCCAGCCCGTCGACCCCGCCGCCCGGCGCGCGGAGTGCGGGTGGACCGGCAGCCCGGGGACGGGCGCCGAACTGGCTGCTGCCCTGCGGCAGTGGCCCATGATCCGTTTCGAGGTGACCGAGGAACCGAGCCCGGGCGTCGACGGCGAGCGGTTCATGTACGTCCCCGGCCGGGGCCTGTTCCGGGCGACCGTCGGGGCGGCCGGCGACATCCAGCTCGGCGAGGACCGGCTGCGCGCCATCATGGCGTCGGCCCGGGCCCCGGAGGCCCTGGCGCACGCGCTGGACAAGGCGCTCGGCACCGCCTGGGACGCCGAACTGGAGCCGTACCGGTACGCCGGGGACGGCGCGCCGGTGACTCTGCTCACCAGAGTGGGCTGACCACGGGGCAAGTTGCCCCGGTGCGCGGAGCCTGGTGGGATGGGCCCTGTGTCGACCACCCCTCGACGTACCTTGCTCGTGTTCGCCGCGCTGATCGTGCTGCTCGGCTCCGGCTGTGCGAAACAGCCGGGCGGGCCGGCGGCCGGCGGCTCGCCGAGCGCGTCCACCGCACCCCCGAGCCCGACCCCGACCGCCGGTGACCCGAAGGCCCGGGCCGAGGCCCTGGCCCGCGCCCTCTCCGACGAGGACCTCGTGGGCCAGGTGCTGATGCCGTACGCGTACGGCGACTCGGCCACCAAGGTCTCGCCGGCCTCCGCCGCCGGCAACCGGGCCCTCGCCGGGGTCGACACCCCCGCCGAGATGGTGGCGAAGTACCGGCTCGGCGGGGTGATCCTGGTCGGCTTCAGCGCCGACGACCCCACCTCCGGCAATCAGGAGACCACCAACGTCGACAACCCGAAGCAGGTCCGCGAGCTGACCACCGGCCTGCGCGCGGCCGCCGGCAAGCTCCCCGCCGGCTCCGCGCCCTTCCTGATCGGCACCGACCAGGAGTACGGCGTGGTGACCCGGATCACCGACGGGGTCACCCTGCTGCCCAGCCCGCTCGCCGCCGGCGCGGCCGGCGATCCGGCGCTGACCGAGGCCGCCTGGCGGGCGGCCGGCGCCGAGCTGGCCGCCATGGGGATCAACATGGACTTCGCCCCGGTCGCCGACGTGCTGGCCACCCGGAGCACGGTGATCGGCTCCCGCTCCTTCGGCGCCGACCCGAAGAACGCCTCGGCCCAGGTGGCCGGCGCGGTCCGCGGGCTGCAGGCCGAGGGGGTCGCGGCCAGCGTCAAGCACTTCCCCGGGCACGGCCTGACCGCCGCCGACTCGCACAAGGACCTCCCGGTCGTCGGCCAGTCCCGCGCCGTGCTGGACGACACCGCGTTCCCGCCCTTCCGCGCCGGGATCGACGCCGGCGCGATGGCGGTGATGTCCGCCCACCTCGACGTCAAGGCCATCGACCCGGGCACGCCGGCCACCTTCTCGCACAAGCTGCTCACCGACGTGCTGCGCGGCCAGCTCGGCTTCGACGGGGTGGTGATCACCGACGGGATGAACATGGCGCCGGCCAAGCGTTGGCCGCCGGGAGAGGCGGCGGTCCGCGCGCTCAACGCCGGCAACGACCTCATCCTGATGACCCCGAACGTGGGCCAGGCGTACTCCGGCCTGCTCGCCGCGCTCAAGGACGGCTCGCTGCCCCGGGCCCGGCTGCTCGACGCCGTGATCCGGGTGCTGACCATGAAGTTCAAGCTCGCCGACCGGCCCACCCCGGACCTGTCCACGCTGGGCGCACCCGAGCACCGCAAGGCCGCCGACGCGCTGGCCGCCGCGGCGGTGACCGTGCTGCGCGGCACCTGCGGCGCGCCGGTGACCGGCCCGGTCACCGTCACCTCGTCGGCCGGCCGGAACCGTACCCGGGCGGCGCTGACCGAGGCGCTCACCGCCGCCGGGGTGAAGGTGGTGCCGAGCGGCGGGACCGTGGTGCACCTCGTCGGATACGGCGACGGCGCCGACGACCTGCGCGCCGGCGCGGCGGTGACGGTGGCCATGGACACCCCGTACGTGCTGGCCGGCGCGAAGTCGCCGACGCTGCTGGCGACGTACTCGTCCAGCCGGGCGTCGATGACCGGGCTGGCCCGGGTGCTCGCCGGTAAGGCCCGCCCGACCGGCCGGTCCCCGGTGAAGGTGCCCGGCCTGCCCGCCACGACCTGCGGCACCTGACCCTGCGCGGGGCCGGCTAGCGGCCCCGGGCGGGACCGGCCCACTGGTAGCGTCGGCCCCGTCCACCGCCGCAGCGAACCGGGGGGTCGAGCGTCGTGACCGCACCGCAGCCGGCCCTGTCCGTGGTGGTGCCGATGTTCGACGAGGAGGCCGTGCTGCCGCTGCTCGTCGAGCGGCTGCGCGGCGTCCTCGACGGGCTCGGCGAGACCTACGAGGTGGTGGCCGTCGATGACGGCAGCGCCGACGGGACGGCGGCGGCGCTGGCCGCGCTGCGGGCCGGCTGGCCCGAGCTGCGGGTGCTGCGGCTGAGGCGCAACAGCGGCCACCAGGCCGCCCTGCACGCCGGGCTGCTCCGGGCCCGGGGCGGGTACGTGGCCAGCATCGACGCCGACCTGCAGGACCCTCCCGAGGTGATCGTCGAAATGCTCCGCCGGGCGCGCGCCGAGGGGTTGGACGTGGTCTACGGCGTCCGGGCCGACCGCAGCCGGGACACCCGGTTCAAGCGGTGGACCGCCGCCGGCTACTACCGTCTCGTCCGCCGGCTGGTCGGTCAGCAGGTGCCGGACCAGGCGGGCGACTTCCGGCTGCTCAGCCGGACGGCCGTGGAGGCGTTGCGGGAGCTGCCCGAGCGCAACCCGGTGCTCCGGCTGGTGGTGCCCTGGCTCGGTTTCCCCAGCGGCGAGGTCGCCTACGAGCGGCAGGCGCGGGCCGCCGGGCGGAGCAGGTATCCGCTTTCCCGGATGGCCGGGCTGGCCGCCGAGAGCGTGGCCAGCTTCTCCGCCGCCCCGCTGCGGGTGGCCACCTGGCTGGGCCTGGCCGGCGTGGCGGTCTGCGGGGTGCTGGTGGTGGTCGCGGTGGTGGCCTGGTTCGCCGGGGCGACCGTCACCGGCTGGCCCTCCCTCTACGTGGCGATCCTCTTCCTGGGCGCGGTGCAGCTGCTCTGCCTCGGCCTGCTCGGCGAGTACGTGGCCCGGATCTACACCCTCGTGCAGGGCCGCCCGGCGTACGCGGTGGCCAGCGACAGCGCCGCCGGGGAACCGGCCCCGCCGGACCCCGCCGAGCTGGCCGACAGCCTGCGGTGACCGCGCTGGCCACCGGGGACGCCACCCCGTCCACCGCCGGCCCACGCCGCCGCCGGGCCCCGCACCGCTACGCCCCGGCGGTCGCCGGATACGCCTTCGCCGCCGCCGTGCTGCTCACCGCCGGCACCCCGGCCGCCGCCCTCGCCCGCTGGACGGCGTACGCGCTGCTGGCCGTCCTGCTCCCCGGCACCCTGGTGTTCCGCGCCCTGCGCCGCCGGGCCCACACCCTGGTGGAGGACCTGGCCCTGGGCGCGGCGGTCGGCCTGGTCCTGGAGCTGGCCGCCTGGGCGGTCTGCACCGGCCTCGGCGTGCCCGGCTGGCTGCGGTTCTGGCCGCTGGCGGTGCTGGCGCCGTTCGCCGCCGTGCCGCGGCTGCGCCGACACTGGCGGGTGCGGTACGCCGCCGCCGTGCCGACCAATTGGGCCTGGTCACTGGCCGGGGTGGTCGCCGGCTTCACCCTCTACCTGTACCGGTCGTTCCTCGCGGTGAACCCGGTGCTGCCCACCAGTGAGGGACAGGCGCAGTACATCGACCTGGCGTTCCAGCTCTCCCTGGCCGGGGCGGCCACCCACCAGATGCCGCTGGAGGTGCCGCAGGCCGCCGGGGAGCCGCTGCACTACCACTGGTTCGGCTTCGCCCACCTGGCCGCGACCAGCCTGGTCAGCGGCGTGGACCTGCCGACGGTGTTCTTCCGGCTCGGCGTACCAGCGCTCTGCGCGCTGGCGGCCGTGCTGGTCGCGGTGGTGGGCTGGCGGATCACCGGCCGGCCGTACGCCGGGGTGGTGGCGGCCGCGCTGATGTTCACGATCGGCGAGTTCGGTTTCGAGAACGGCTGGCGGCAGCTCTTCGGCACCCAGGCCACGTTCATCGTCTGGGGCAGCCCGTCGATGACGTACAGCTGGGTACTGCTGCTGCCGCTGCTCGCCGCGCTCGGCGAGGTCGTCGGCCGGGCACGCGGGGTGCGCGTGCCGCCGCTGGGCCGGGGCGCCTGGGTGCTGGTGGTGCTCTTCCTGGCCGCCTCGACCGGCGCGAAGGCCAGCTCCCTGCCCGTGGTGCTGGCCGCGCTGGGGCTCACCGCCGCGGCGACGCTGGCGACCCGCCGCCGGCTGCCCCGGCGCGTGCTGGTCGCCGCCGGGCTGGCCCTGGCCGCGCAGTTCTTCGCCACCGTCGTGCTCTTCGCCTTCGAGAGCCACGGGGTGACCGTCGACCCGTTCTCCGGGTTGCGCCCGTACCTGCCGGCCGGCCGCTCGGCCGGGTTCACCGTGCTGGTCTGGGCCGGCGTGTTCCTGGCGTTCCTGCTCAGCCTCCAGCTCCGGCTCGCCGGTGTGCCGGCACTGCTGCGGGTGCGCCGCGGACGCCTGGAGCCGGTGCAGGTGTTCCTGCTCGGCGGCGCGCTCGCCGGCCCGGCCGGCTACCTGCTGCTCGGCCATCCCGGCAGCAGCAACCAGTACTTCACCCGGACCGGTTTCGCCTTCGGGGTGCTGCTCTCCGGCTGGGGCTGGGCCGAGGTCGCCGACCGGGCCGCCCTTTCCGCGCGGGGCCGCCGGCTGCTCGGCGGCGGGACCGCCGGCTTCGCGGTGCTGCTCACCGCGGTCCAGCTCGCCGCCGCGACCAGCACGCCGGCCACCCCGGCGTACGCCCCGGTGCTGCCGCTGCTCTGCTGGGCCGGCGCGCTGGCCGTGGGGGCGGCGGTGGTGGCCCTGTACTGGCCGGCGCTGGTGGGCCGCTGGCCCGGGCTGGCCGGCCGGGGCGGGCTGCTGCTGCTCACCGCCGTGCTGGCGGCCGGGGCGCCCGGTCTGGTGCTGGACGCCGCGGCGGCCCGGAAGTACCCGAACGGCGGGTCGTACCCGGTGGTGGCGATGCCGGCCTCCCGGGTCGAGGCGGCCCGCTGGGTGTACGTGCACAGCGCCCCGGACGACGTGCTCGCCACGAACGTGCACTGCCGGGCGGTGGTGGACGGCTGGTGCGACGCCCGTTCGTTCTGGCTGAGCGGCTACGCGCAGCGGTCGGTGCTGGTGGAGGGGTGGGCGTTCGCGCCCCGGATGGTGGGCCGGCCCGAGGGTCCGTACGCGCCGTTCTGGGACCCCGCCCGGCAGCGGGCCAACGACGAGGCATTCACCGCGCCCACCGCCGCCGGCCTGGCCGCCCTGCGGGACCGGTACGGGGTGCGCTGGCTGGTGGTCGACCGCGAGATCGGCCGCGAGTCGCCGGCGCTGCGCAGCCTGGCCGACCTGCGGCACGACAACGGCCGGGTGGCCGTCTACCGGCTCCGCTGAACACTCACTCCCGGTTGTTCCGCGCGGTCTGCTTGGCCAGTTGGTACGCCGGCAGCATGGCCTGGTGCTCCGCGTCGTCCGCCCCGCCGACGGTCAGCAGGAAGCGTCCCCAGATGGTCGACACCAGGATCGCCCGCTCCCGGGTCCCGCCGGGCCCGACGAAGGACGCCTCGAAGGCGTCGAGCGGGCCGGCCTCGGTCCGCCGGTACTGCCGCTCCGTGGCGTCGTACGCGTCGAGGAACCTGTCCATCGTGTCCTGCTGGCCGAGGCGCGCATCCGCCGTCCAGACCCGGAGGAAGCCGAGGTGACCGGCGGGTTTGGCGTCGACCTCGCAGACCGGCACGGCGTCGCCGATCGCGGCGTCCCGGCCGACGGTGACCGCCTCCGCCCGCCACCTCGCCGGCACCGAGAAGATGACACCCATCGGGCACGGACTCGCCCTGCCGCCGATGGAGGTGGCCGGCGCGGCCGGGGGACCTCGTCGTACCAGGGCGGGCCGGCGACCACCGGCGAGGCGGTAGGGGCCGGCGACGCCGACGGGCTTGTGGTGGCCTGCGGCTGCCCGTCGCCGCAGCCGCTGGTCACGGCGAGGGCCGACGCGACCAGTGCGGCCGTCGTGGTACGGCGGAACATGCCCGGGTCCTCCTGATGCTGGTGCGGTCGCCTGGCGCCGGCCGGCCCCGATGCTAGTCGATCTTGACGGTCGGGGGAGACCGGTCTCCCGGCGACCCGTCAGGCGGGGCGGTGTGCCCGCAGCATCAGCGAGACGCCGGGCCACTCCCGCACCGGCAGGTACCGCTCGGCCGTGACGACCGTGCGCAGTCCGAGGTTGACCAGCGGGTGCGGCTCGTCCAGGTCGCTGCCGGTGGACCGGCGGCGCCGCCACGCGGCCACCGGGCGCAGCAGCACGTTCCAGCTCCACAGCTCGTCAACGACCAGCCCGGCCTTCTCCACCACCGCACGCAGTCCGGCGCGGTCGTAGCGGCGGACGTGCCCGACCGCCACGTCGTGGGCCGACCAGAGCCGCATGTCCGCCGGCACCGCGATCAGCGCCGTGCCGCCCGGGCGCAGCGTACGGCGGATCTCGGCGGCCGCGAGGTGGTCCTCGTCGAAGTGCTCCAGGATGTCGAAGGCGACCACCAGGCCCAGGCTGGCCGAGGGGACCGGCAGGTGCCGGGCGTCGGCCCGGATCACGGCCAGCCCTCGGTCCCGGGCCACGCCGGCGCCCTCCACGCTGTGCTCCAGGGCGAGCGGTCGCCAGCCGTGCGCCCGCAGCACCCGGGTGTTGCCGCCGCCGGCCGCGCCGACGTCCAGCGCCCGCCCCGGACGCACCCCGTCCGCCGCCAGCCGTCGCAGCGCCCGGCCCAGCAGGACCCGCCGCTCCCGGTACCACCAATGGGTGTCCTCGAGCGCGGCGAGCTTGCGGATCTCGGTCGCTTCCACGGGGCGCTCCTCGACGTTCGCGGCGGCGGCCTCACCCTAGCCGCCGGGGCGGCGCCCGGCCGGGACCGTCGCGAAACCAGGTGCGGGCCACGGTGGACGCTGGGAGGCTCAGCGGCCATGGGACAGCAGGCGCAGGGTTTCCGGTACGTCGAGCGGGCCGACGGGTCCGTCGTGATCACGCACCACGGCCGGGTCGCCGGCACGCTGCGCGGTGGCCGCGCGGCGGAGTTCCTCGCCGCGGTGGGGGACGATCCGCAGCTGGTCGTGGCCCGGTGGACCGGCAACCACCGGCGGGGCAACGAGCGACTCGCCCGGCAACGTCCGCGCAACCGCGGCTGAGACGCGGTCGGGGCCCGCGCCCGGATGGACGCGGACCCCGTCGGTACGACCGGTGGTTGCCGCGGGACATCGCCGCGCGCGCCCCGGCCCGGCGAGCGCCTCGGCGATCCCGCCGCCGGGGCTCCGCCGGCTCGCCGGGGCGGCTGTCAGGCCCGCGTGAAGACGAGCGCCACGTTGTGACCGCCGAAGCCGAACGCGTTGTTCAGCGCGGCCGGGATCTCCATGTGGCGTGCCTTGTGCGCGGCCACCTCCAGCGTGAGGCCCTCGTCCGGGTCGTCCAGGTTGATCGTCGGCGGTACGACGCCGTCCCGGATGGCCAGGATGGTGGCGATCGACTCCAGCGCGCCGGCCGCGCCGAGCAGGTGCCCGGTCATCGACTTGGTGGCCGACAGCACGGGGTGGTCGCCGACCGCCTTGCGCAGCGCGCCGATCTCCAGCATGTCGCCCACCGGGGTGGAGGTGGCGTGCGCGTTGACGTGCACGATGTCCGCCTTCGCGACGTCCGCGTCGGCGACCGCCTTCGCGATGGCCCGGATCGCGCCCTCGCCCTCGGCGTGCGGCTGGACGATGTCGTACGCGTCCGAGGTGATCCCGGCGCCGGCGAGGCGCGCGTAAACCCGGGCGCCGCGGGCGGCGGCGTGGTCGGCGCGTTCCAGGACGACGGTGCCCGCGCCCTCACCGAGCACGAAGCCGTCGCGGCCCTTGTCCCACGGCCGGGAGGCCTTCTCCGGCTCGTCGTTGCGGGTCGACATGGCCCGCATCGAGGCGAAGCCGGCGATCGGCAGCGGGTGGATCACCGCCTCGGTGCCGCCGGCCACCACCACGTCGGCCCGGCCGGAGCGGATGATGTCCAGGCCGAGCGCGATCGCCTCCGCGCCGGTCGCGCACGCGCTGGCCACCGAGTGGACCCCGGCCTTGGCTCCCAGTTCCAGTCCGACCCAGGCGGCCGGACCGTTCGGCATCAGCATCGGCACGGTGTGCGGGGAGACCCGCCGCGGGCCGGACGCCTCCAGGATGTCGTCCTGGGCGAGCAGGGTGGTGGCGCCGCCGATGCCGGAGCCGACGCTGACGGCCAGCCGCTCCGGGTCCAGCCCGGAGTCGGCCAGCCCGGCGTCGGCCCAGGCCTGCTGCGCCGCGATGATGGCGATCGCCTCGGAGCGGTCCAGCCGGCGCAGCCTGACCCGCTCCAGCACCTCGGACGGGTCCACCGCGAGCTGGGCGGCGATCCGGACGGGCAGTTGCGCGGCCCACTCCTGGGTGAGGGCACTCACCCCGGAGCGGCCGGCGAGCATGGCGTCCCAGGTCGACGCGACGTCCCCGCCGAGCGGGGTCGTCGCGCCGAGCCCGGTGACGACGACGTCGGGGCGACTCATGATCAGGACTGCGCCTCGATGTAGCTGACGGCGTCACCGACGGTCTTGAGGTTCTGCACCTCGTTGTCCGGGATCTTGACGCCGAACTTCTCCTCGGCCGCCACCACGACCTCCACCATGGAGAGCGAGTCGACGTCGAGGTCGTCGGTGAAGGACTTCCCCTCGGCCACGTCGTCCGGGTTCACCCCGGCAACCTCTTCGAGGATCTCGGCGAGGCCGGCGGTGATCTCGTCACGGGTCATTGCGGTTGGTTCCTCTCATCGGGGATTCACTCGACGGCCGGCGACGCCGGTCGTCGCTCCTCGGCGCGTTCGCGCCCGAGGGGGTCTCAGGGGCAGCGGACGACCTGACCGGCGTAGGTCAGGCCGCCGCCGAAGCCGAACAGCAGCACCGGGGCGCCCGAGGGCACCTCGCGCCGCTCGACCAGCTTGGACAGGGCCAGCGGGACGCTCGCCGCCGATGTGTTGCCGGACTCGACGATGTCCTTGGCGATGATCGCGTCGGGGATGTTCAACCGCTTGACGATCCCGTCGATGATCCGGGCGTTGGCCTGGTGCGGCACGAACGCGGCCAGCTCCGACGGGTCCACCCCGGCCTTCTCGCAGGCCTGCAGCGCCAGCGGCGCCAGCGCGGTGGTGGCCCAGCGGAAGACCGCCTGCCCCTCCTGCGCGATGTACGGCCGCCAGCCCTCGATGCGTACCGCGTCGCTCTTCTCCGGCACCGAACCCCACACCACCGGCCCGACCCCGGCCGGCTCGTCCTCGGTGGTCGCGGTGACCACCGCGGCACCGGCGCCGTCACCGAAGATGATGCAGGTCGAGCGGTCCGTCCAGTCGGTGAAGTCGGAGAGCTTCTCGGCGCCGATGACGATCGCGTTGCGGGCCGCGCCGGCCCGGATCGCGTGGTCGACGGTGCCCAGCGCGTACGCGAAGCCGGAGCAGGCGGTGTTGACGTCGTACGCGGCCGGGGCGGTGATGCCCAGCTTGGCGGCGACCCGGCAGGCCACGTTCGGGCTGCGGTCGACGGAGGTGCAGGTGGCGACCACGACGAGGTCGATGTCGGCGGCGGTCAGGCCGGAGTTGGCCAGCGCCTTGCCGGCGGCCGCGGTGGCCATGTCGGCCACCGTCTCGTCCCCGGCGATCCGCCGGGTGACGATGCCGACCCGGTCCCGGATCCACTCGTCGTTGGTGTCGACCATCTGGGCGAGCTCGTCGTTGGTCACCACCCGGGAGGGCTGGTAGTGCCCCATGGCGACGATCCTGCTGCCGGTCATGCGTGCTTACCTTCCGTTTGCGCCTGCCGGGCGATCAGGTTCCGCGCGGCGGGCAGGTCGTCGGGGGTGTTCAGGGTGACGATCTCGGGGGCGCCTTCGCCCTTGAGTTCCCGCTTGACCAGGCCGGCCAGGGTGCCGGCCGGCGGCAGTTCGATCACGCCGGTGACTCCGAGCTCGGCCAGGGTACGCATGCACAGGTCCCAGCGGACCGGGGCGGTGACCTGGCGAACCAGCCGCTGGACCATCTCCTGCCCGCGGTCGACCGCGGTGCCGTCCAGGTTGGAGAGCAGGACCCGGGTCGGGTCGGCCGGGGTGATGCCGGCGGCCGCCGCGGCCAGGGCGGCCTCGGCCGGGGCCATGTACGGGGTGTGGAACGCGCCGGCCACCTTCAGCCGGGCGATCCGGGCCCTCGTCGGCGGCTCGGCGGCGAGCTTGTCCAGGCCGTCGAGGCTGCCGGCGGCGACGATCTGGCCGGTGCCGTTGCGGTTGGCCGCGTGCAGCCCGTGCGCCTCGATCGCGGCGACCACCTCGTCCGGGTCGCCGCCGAGCACGGCGGCCATCCCGGTCGGCTCCAGCGCGCAGGCGGCGGCCATCTCGCGGCCGCGTACCCCGGCGAGGGTCAGGGCCGCCTCGGCGGAGAGCACCCCGGCCAGGGCGGCGGCGCCCAGCTCGCCGACGCTGTGGCCGGCGACCAGCGCGACGTCGGACATCGGCAGGTGCTCGCCGGCGAGCAGCGCGGCCGCGACGAGCAGGGGCTGGGTGCGGGCGGTGTCCTTGATCTCGTCCGCGTCCGCCTGGGTGCCGAGGTGCACCAGGTCGACCCCGGCCAGCGCGGACCACTCGCGCAGGCGCGCCTCGACGCCGGGGAGGGCCAGCCAAGGCGTCAGGAAACCGGGTTTCTGGGCACCCTGTCCGGGTGAGAGTACGGCGAGCACGTCTACGACTCTGACGGATACTCGCGGGTCGCGCTGTAACGCAGGGCACCAAACCGCACTAGAAGCTTTGGAGGATCCCTACAAAGATCGGCGGCGATCATCGCCCGTCTGCGACGTTTTCCGCACACCTGGGCTCAATGTCTGGCTCGGGACGGGTGCGACGGTGGGGACCACCGGGTCGAGCCGACCGACGGTCAACGCCACCTGCAGGGCGAACGCGTCCCGGGGCGCCAGCGGCGAGAAGCCCGTCACCTCGGCCACCCGCTTGAGACGGTAGCGGACCGTGTTCGGGTGCACGAACAGTGCCCGGGCGGCGCTCTCCAGCGTGCCGCCGGCCGCGAAGAAGGCGTCCAGGGTCTCCAGCAGCTCGCCCCCGGCGCGGACCAGCGCCGCGTACACGTCGTGGCGCAGCCGGCGGCGGGCCTCCGCGTCCCCGGCGAGGGCCCGCTCCGGCAGCAGGTCCGCGGCGGGCACCGGGCGCGGCGCGGTCGGCCAGGCCGGCGCCGCCCGGAACCCGGCCAGCGCGGCCCGCGTCGACTCCGTCGCCTCGTCCAGGCTCGGCACGGCCGGACCCACCACCACCGGCCCGTCGCCGAACGCGGTCAGCAGCTTCTCCGTGGCCGCCACCGGGTCCGCCGCGCCACCCAGCACGATCACCAGGCGGTCGCCGTGCACGCCGCCGATCACCTCGACCCCGATTCGGCGGGCCTGCCGGTAGACGGTGTGCAGCACCGCGGCCACCTCCCCGCCGGGGGAGCGGCCCACCGCCACCGCCACCGGCGGCGCGTCCGCCCAGCCCAGCGCGGCCGCCCGGCTGGCCAGCACGTCCGGCGAGTCGCCGCGCAGCAGCGCGTCCACCAGCAGTGCCTGGAGCCGGGCGTCCCACGAGCCGCGGGTCTCGGCGGCACGGGCGTACACCCGCGCGGCGGCGAACGCGATCTCCCGGGAGAAGCGCAGCACCGCCTCCCGCAAGGGCTGCTCCTCGCCCGCGACCGCCAGGTGGGAGACCTGCTCCTCGACCACCTCGATGGTCACCTTGATCAGCGCCACGGTCTGCTGGAGGCTGATCGACCGGGCGAGGGCCTGCGGCGCGGCGGCGAAGACCTCGTCCGACACCTCCTGGGTGCTGTCCGTCGCGCCGCCGCCCTGCCGGAGCCACTGCACCAGCGAGCGGACACCGGCCTGGGCGACGAGCATGACCCAGGACCGCTGGTCCGCCGGCAGCTCCCGGAACCAGGGCAGGGTCTCGTCCATCCGGGCCACGCTGGCGGTGGCCAGGGCGCCCGCCGCCCGCTCGATCCGGCGCAGGGTCGCCGACAGTTCGGTACCGCCCGGCTCGCTCACCGCTCCAGCCTGACACGCCCTGACCAGGGACTCCACCCCGAGGGTCGGGCCGGCGGCGGGGCGCCGGCGGGGCCCGGCGACAATCAGCTTTCGTGACCGACACCTCGACCGCCCGCGCCGACCTCGCCCGGGACATCGACGCCACCTGCCGACTCACCGGACGGTTCGTGCTCCGCTCCGGCCGGGTCGCCGACGAGTACTTCGACAAGTACCGCTTCGAGGCCGACCCGGTGCTGCTGGACCGGGTCGCCGCCGGCCTGGCCGAGCTGGTTCCGCCCGGCACCGAGGTGCTGGCCGGCCTGGAAATGGGCGGCATCCCGGTGGTCACCGCGCTGGCCCGGCACGTCGGCCTGCCCTGCGCCTTCGTCCGCAAGACCGCCAAGGCGTACGGGACCGCCCGGCTGGCGGAGGGCGCGGACGTCGCGGGCCGGCGGGTGCTGGTGGTCGAGGACGTGGTGACCTCCGGCGGTCAGGTGGTGATCTCCACCGGCCAGCTCCGCGAGTTGGGCGCGACGATTGGACACGCCCTCTGCGTGATCGACCGGGGCGAGGGCGGCGTGGCGGCGCTCGCCGAGCACGGGATCGCGCTGCGCGCCCTGCTGACCCGCGCCGACCTGGACGCCGCCCGGCCGGCCTGACCGCCGGACCGGGGTGGCGTCGGACGATCTCCACGGGTACGCGCCGTTCACCCCGTCGGGCCCGGCCAGTACGGTGTCAGGGCACGTCGGGGCGACCCGCCCGACGGGCGATCGCGAACGTGAGGAGACCGGGATGGCGCACGGGGAGGCCGAGCACGGCTGCGCCCAGGGCGAGCCCTGCCGGCTGGGTCACCAGGAGCAGCCGGCGTCCGCCAAGCACCCGCGCCGGACGGGGGTTACCCATCCGGGTGAGGCGACCGCCGGGCGCGGCGACGAGGATCCGTCCGCGCCCCGGCAGCGGGCCGCCGAGCCGGCCCTGCCGGCTGTGCCCGAGCCGGTCCCGGCGCAGGGCTGCCGCAGTGAGCTGCCGGGCTGGGCGGGCGCGCACCGGCACGGCGCGGTCCGGCCCCGGAGCCGGACGATCCGCCGGGAGAGGCCACCGCGCCGCTGGTGCTGACCCCCACGGCTGGCCGGTGAGGGCTAGCCTGAGCAGGGTGAAGGCGATCGCGATCGACGCGTACGGTGCGGCCGACCAGCTCACCCTGCGGGAGCTGCCCGTGCCGCCGGTCGGGCCGGACACCGTCCTGGTGCGGGTCCGCGCGGCCGGGGTGAACCCGGTCGACTGGAAGATCCGCGAGGGCCGGCTCGCCGCCGCCATTCCCACCCACTTCCCGCTGGTGCCGGGCTGGGACGCGGCCGGTGTGGTCGAGGCGGTCGGCCCGGCGGTGACCGGCTTCGCCGCCGGGGACGAGGTGGTCGGCTACGTCCGGCGCGACGACCTCCAGTACGGCACGTACGCGGAACTGGTGCCCGCCCCCGAGCGGTGCCTCGCGGACAAGCCCGTGCAGGCGTCCTGGGCGGAGGCGGGCGGCCTGCCGCTGGCGGGGCTGACCGCGTACCGAGCGTTGCAGCTGGCCCGGACGGGCTCCGGCGACACGGTCCTGGTGCACGGGGCGTCCGGCGGGGTGGGGCACCTGGCGTTGCAGCTGGCCCGGGCCCTCGGCGCCGACAAGGTCATCGGCACCGCGAGCGAGGCCAACCACGACTTCGTCCGGTCGCTCGGGGCCGAGCCGCTCGGCTACGGCGACGGCCTGCTGGACCGGATCCGCGCGGTCGCGCCCGACGGGGTGGACGTGGCGCTGGATCTCTTCGGCGGCGACGCGCTGGACGTCTCCGCCGAGCTGCTGGCCCGGCCGGCGCGGCTGATCTCCACCGCCGACCCGGAGCACGTCACCCGGCTCGGCGGCAGCTACCTCTTCGTCAAGCCGTCGACGGCGGACCTGAGCGTGCTGGCCGGGCTGGTCGACGCCGGCCGGCTGACGGTGCACGTGGCCCGGACCTTCCCACTCGCCGAGGCCGCGGAGGCGCAGCGCCTGGTGGCTGCGGGGCACGTACGGGGCAAGGTGGTCCTGGAGGTCTGACCGCCGGGCTCAGCGGGTGCGGCGACGGACCAGCAGCGCGATGCCGGCGAGCCCGCTGGTGATGACCATTATCACCCCGACGTTGAGCAGCAGCAGCCGCTGGAGTTCGCCCATCGCCGCGTTGATGTCCTGCCCCGGGTCCAGCGACTCCTCGGGGATGACCCGCTCGCCGCCGCCGATGCCGCCGCTGATCGTGTCGTACTGCCGCTCCAGCGGCACCCCGGCGGTGCGCAGCACCTCGGACATGGTCAGCCGGCCGTAGAACCAGCCGGCCCGGGTCTTGCTCAGGTCGGGCTGCTTGGCCGGACGGTAGACGCGGGGGCCGCCCTTGGCGAGCGGGTAGAGGTCGTAGGTCTTGGTCGGCGTGCCTCCGTTGAGCAGCACGACCGTGTACTTGGGACCGAGGTCCTCGGCCTTGGGGCCGCGCTGCTGGCCGGTCGCCCCCAGCCACTTCACCTGGTCGACGACGGCGTTCACCTCGGTCGGGTGGGTGTCCGCGCGCAGCCGCAGCGGCTGGTCGAGCTTGTCGCCGACAATGTCCACACCGGCCGGTGCCAACTTGGGCTTGGGCGCCGCCTGGGCGGCTGTCGGGCCGCTCAGGGTGAACGCACACGCGGCCGCGATCATCGCGCCCGCCACGGCTGCCGGCAGCCGCCTCACCTTCCGGACCATCGCCGCCTCCTCGCCCCGTTCGATGGCTGGCTTCCGCTGCAGGTCACGCTGGATCGGCCGACGGTGGTGGCCGTGCCCGAACATCGGGTGCCCACCTGAAAGACTCCGCAGAACGTCGTTCGGTTGCAGCTGCTGGAAGAGTATTTGGAACTATTTGCGATCTGCGGCCGACCAATCAGCGGCCGTTGATCAGCGGCCGGATAGTACCCGGACGGAGGGGCTCATGGGGGGCAGCTTGGCTTGCGTGGCGCGTAAATGGGCGATGGTTCTCGGTGTGGCAGCAGGTGTGTCACTGCTGCTGCCGGCCGCGCCGGCCGCCGCGCACAACTCGTTGACCGGCAGTGATCCGAAGGACGGGGCCCGGCTGGCGACCGCGCCGAAGCGGATCGAGCTGCGCTTCCTGGCCACGCCGGCCCACGACACGACGAAGATCACAGTCACCGGGCCGGACAACGCGTCCGCCTCGACCGGCGTGCCGACGTTCTCCGGCAAGCAGGTGGCGGTGCCGTTCACCCCGGGCCCGGCCGGCGTCTACACCGTCGCCTACCGGGTCACCTCGACTGACGGCCACGAGGTGCACGGGAAGCTCACCTTCACCCTGACCACCGCCGCCCCGGCCGCCACGCCCACCGCCGGCCCGGCCGCACCGACGAGTGCCTCGTCCACGCCGGCCGCCCCGGCCAGCTCACCGGCGAGCGCGGTGCCGGCCGCCTCGACTGCCGACGACGGCGGGGGTACGGGCCGGCTGTGGGCGCTCGGGGGGGTGGTGTTGCTCGTCGTGCTGGCGGCCGGGCTGCTGCTGCGCCGCCGTTCCGCCGCCCGCTGAACCGCAGCGCTCCGCGAGCAAGGGACAAGGCGGGACCCGCTCCGAAGCCGGGTGCCTTCCGGTCGCGACGCGCCCGGGTCGCGACCGGAGCCGCGGTACGACGAAGGCCCGCCGGACTCCGGCGGGCCCTTCGGCAATCCGTGGTCAGACCAGGCGCACCCGGGCGCCGCGCAGCCGGGTCAGGGTGCGCTCCCGGCCGAGCACCTCGAGGGACTCGAAGAGCGGCAGCCCGACCGTACGCCCGGTGACCGCGACCCGGACCGGGGCCTGGGCCTTGCCCAGCTTCAGGCCGCGCTCCGCGCCGACCGCCTCCAGGGTGGACTTCAGCGACTCGGCGTCCCACGACTCCAGTGCCTCGAACGCGGCGGTTGCCGCGTCCAGCAGCTCGGCCGCGCCCTCCTTCATCGCCTTGGCCCAGGCCGCCTCGTCGATCAGCGGGTCGGCCAGGAAGAGGAAGTCGACGTTCGGCACGATCTCGCTGAGCACCGCGATCCGGGTCTGCGCCAGCGGGGCCACCGCGGCGAACGCGGCGGCGTCGAACTCCTCCGGCTGCCACGGCGGCGGGACGATGGTGTCCGTGCCGGTCAGCCACGGCCGGCACTCCGTGATGAAGTCCTCGACCGGGAGGGCCCGGATGTACTCGCCGTTGAACGCGCGCAGCTTCTTCTCGTCGAAGAATGCCGGGGAGGGGTTCACCTCCGTCAGCCGGAACTCCTCCTCGATCACCGACCAGGGCACGATCTCCCGGTCGCCGGAGGGGGCCCAGCCGAGCAGCATCAGGTAGTTGCGCATCGCGTCGGCGAGGTAGCCCTCGTCCCGGTACGCCTCCAGGGCGACCTTGTCCCGCCGCTTGGACAGCTTCTGCCGCTTCTCGTTCACCACCACGGGCACGTGCGCCCAGACCGGCGGCTTGACCCCGAGCGCGTCCCAGAGCAGCTGCTGCTTCGGGGTGTTCGGCAGGTGCTCCTCGGCCCGGATCACGTGGGTGATCCCCATGGTCATGTCGTCGACCACGTTGGCGAGCAGGAAGACCGCGGAGCCGTCGCCGCGCGCGATGACGAAGTCCTCGATCAGCTTGTTCTCGAAGGTCGGCTCGCCCCGGATCAGGTCGACCACCACGGTCTCGCCCTCGTCCGGAGTGCGGAAGCGCAGCGCCCGCCCCTCGCCCGGGCCGATCCCACGGTCGCGGCAGAAGCCGTCGTAGCCCTGGTACTGCGAGCCGGTGCGCGCCTGCACCTGCTCCCGGGTGCAGTCGCAGTAGTACGCCCGGCCGCTGTCGTACAGCCGCTGCGCGGCGGCGCGGTGCTCGCCGGCGTACGACGACTGAAAGTACGGGCCCTCGTAGCTGCCCCGCTCGATGCCGATCCAGTCGAGCGCGGACAGGATGCCCTCGGTCCACTCGGGCTTGTTGCGGGCCGCGTCGGTGTCCTCGATGCGGAGCACGAACACCCCGCCCTGCTGCTTGGCGTAGATCCAGTTCTGCAGGGCCGAGCGGGCGCCGCCGACGTGGAACATACCGGTCGGGGAGGGGGCGAAGCGTACACGTACCGTCACGTCCCCCAGCCTACGGCGGGCCGCGACCGGTTTCCGGCAGGGGGCCGGTTCAGGGCACCGATCTGATCTTGAGGACCAGAGCGCTGCCGAGCAGGGTGACCGCCGCGGTGACCGCGTACAGGGTGGGATAACCGCCCAGGTGGACCACGATCGGGGCGGACAACGCCGGACCGAGCACCTGCGGCGCGGAGTTGGCGATGTTGATCACGCCGAGGTCCTTGGCCCGGTCGGTGGCGGCCGGCAGCACCTGGGTGATCAGCGCCGCGTCCACTGCCAGGTAGACGCCGTAGCCGGCGCCGAGCAGCAACGCGGCGATGACCGCCATCGGCCAGGTCGGCGCCAGGGCGAGCAGCAGCGCCGCCACCGCCATGATCAACCCGGAGGCGATCACGAAGACCTTGCGCCGGCCGGACCGGTCGGAGAGCCGGCCGGCCACCACGGCGGTGAGCATCATGCCGAGCGTGTAGAGCAGGATCAGCACCAGCAGCGCACCCTCGGGGTCGGCCACCCGGACCCCGTCGCTGAGGAAGTACAGCAGATAGAGCGTGCCGAGAGCGTTGCCGGTCTGCACCAGGAACCGGGTGAACCAGGCCCAGGCGAAGTCGGGATGCCGGCGCGGGCTGATCCACATGGAGGCCAGCAGCGCGCGTAGCCGCAGCGCCGACCGGTGCTCCCGAGGCAGCGGATCGTCCTCGGTCAGCAGCGCGAACGGCAGCGACAGCAGCAGCACCGCGAGGGCGATCGCCGCGTACCCGGCGGCGTTGCCGGTGACCACGGCGGTGACCAGCACCGCCCCCACCACCAACCCGAGCGCCTGCGGGATGCCCACCCAACCGGAGACGCCGCCGCGCTGCGCGACCGGCACCCGGTCCGGGATGGCGGCGGTGAGGCTGGCCAGCATCGCGTTGAAGCAGACCTGGGCGGCGACCCAGCCGACGGCCACCCCGGCGATGCTGTCCTGCCGGGCCAGCAGCACCAGCGCGAGGGCGCCGACCACCGCCCCGGTGGCCGTCCAGACGTGCCGGCGACCGAAGTGCCGGTTCGCCAGTCGCAGCGAGGTGCGGTCCGACAGCGCCCCGGCCAGGGGGTTCGCCAGCACCGCGGCGAGCGCGCCGAGGCCGGTGACGACCGCCAGCATCGCCTCCTTGTCGCCCGGGGCGATCCGCTCGACCTGCTGCGGCAGCAGCACCTGGATGGGGGTGAAGAAGGCCATCCAGACGCCCAGGTTGGCCGCGAAGATCAGCGCGATCCAGCTCCGCCGGACCGGCACGGTCGGCTCGGCGAGCGCCGCCGGCAGCGAGGCCGGCGTCGGGTTCACCGTGGTCACGGCCGGATCACCTGGTCCCGGAACCAGGCGTACGACGACTTGGGTGTCCGTCGCTGGGTGGCGTAGTCGACGTGCACCAGGCCGAACCGCTTGGTGAAGCCCTCGGCCCACTCCCAGTTGTCCAGCAGCGACCAGACGAAGTACCCGGTCACCTCGACCCCGGCGGCGATCGCCTCGTGGACCGCCCGGAGGTGCCCGGCCAGGTACGCGATCCGCTCCGGGTCGGCCACCCGGCCGTCGGCGTCCGGCACGTCGTCGTACGCGCAGCCGCTCTCCGTGACCTGGATCGGCGGCAGCGCGGCGCCGTACCGGTCGCGCAGTTGCAGCAGCAGGTCGCGCAGGCCGTCCGGGACGACCGGCCAGTCGAAGGCGGTCCGGGGGTACCCGTCCAGCGGCACGATCTCGAACGGCAGCGGGGAACCCTCTTCGGCGGCCCGGATGCCGGTCGGGTTGTAGTAGTTCACCCCGAGCACGTCGATCGGGGCGGCGATCACGTCGAGGTCGCCGTCCCGGACCAGGGCCGGGTCGAAGCCGGGCTCCTCGGGGTAGCCGAGGCCGAGCAGCGGGTCGGTGAAGAGCCGGTTGTGCAGCGCGTCGTACGCCGCGCCGGCGGCCCGGTCGGCGTCGGTTCCGCCGGCCAGCCGCACCGGGGAGTAGTTGTTCGCGATGGCGACCGGGCTGCTGCCCCGGGCGCGCAGCGCGGAGACCGCGAGACCGTGCCCGAGCAGCTGGTGGTGGGCCACCGGGAAGGCGTCGAAGAGCAGCATCCGGCCTGGGGCGTGCACCCCCATCCCGTGCCCGAGGCTCATGTGGATGAACGGCTCGTTGAGCGTGATCCAGAGCTTCACCCGGTCGCCGAGGCGGGCGGCGACCAGGTCCGCGTACTCGGCGAAGCGGGTGGCGGTGTCCCGGTTGAGCCAGCCGCCGGCGTCCTCCAGAGCCTGCGGCAGGTCCCAGTGGAAGAGGGTGGCGACCGGGTCGACGCCGTGTCCGAGCAGCTCGTCCACCAGCCGGTCGTAGAAGTCCAGCCCGGCCTGGTTCGCCGGGCCGGCGCCGGTGGGCTGCACCCGGGGCCACGCGATCGAGAACCGGTACGCGGAGACCCCGAGCCCGGCCAGCAGCGCGACGTCCTCGGCGTAGCGGTGGTAGTGGTCGCACGCCTCGTCGCCGGTGCTGCCGTCGACGATCCTCCCGGGGGAGTGGGCGAAGGTGTCCCAGATGGACGGTCCCCGGCCGTCGGCGGCCGCCGCCCCCTCGATCTGGTACGCGGAGGTGGACACCCCCCAGCGGAAGTCGGCGGGGAACACGGGCATCGGGTGTGTCATGCGCCCTCCCTGAAACGCGAAGCGTGTTCGCGACTCTAGGGTGCGCAGCGCCGCCGGTCCATAGGCCCGGAAAGGCAGGCGGCGCAAGGGTTTTCGGCGTGTCTTCTCCAAACGCGTCCACTTAAGTCCGATTTACACATAGAGTGCCGAATATCGCGGATGTGTTTTAAGTGGGGGAAAGACAAAGATGATCCTCGTGGAGCGTAGTGCGCACGTGATGGCGCCGGTGGAAGCGGTCTGGGACGTCGTGCAGCGGGCCGAGCAGTTGCCGGCCTGGCTGGCGGGGGTTCGCGCGGCCGAGGTCCTCTCGGGGGAGGGGTTCGGCCGGCGACAGTTGGTCCAGGCCGGGCGCGGCGCGGCGCACGAGGCCGAGGTGATCGCCTACCAGGAGCCGACCCTGATCGGGTGGCGCGAACGGGCCAAGGGCGCCGGTGCCCGGGCCGAGGCGCGCACCGAGATCTACGTACAGCTGACCCCGGACGAGGAGGAAGGCGGGACGGTCGTGCGGCTCATCGTCGTACGGTGGCCCGCCGGGCCGGTCAAGGCCGCCCTGCTCCGGCTCGGCCTGCGTCGGGTCGGCGCCGACCTGGAGGACTCGCTGGCCCGGCTGACCGATCTGGCCGCCGTCGGCTGACCGGGGCCGGTCCCGGCGTCGCCCGCGATGGTGATGGTCCGGCGTTCCCGCCAGGAACGCCGGACCATCGTCGACTCCGCCGCCGTCAGCCGGAGCGCAGTTCGGCGAGCGCGGCCCGGAGCCAGGAGCGCTCGGCCCGGCTGATGTCCCGGGCCATCACCAGCATGCCCCGCCGGAAGGGGTCGTTCTGCTCGGCGGCCCGCCGCGGCCGACCGCCGGCGTGGAAGAAGCTGGCCGGCTGGTCGAGGAAGTCCAGCCGGCGCTCCAGCACCGCGGCCTGCGCCGCCGGGTCGTCCAGCTGGCCCAGGAAGGCCAGCAGCGTGAAGAAGCGATTCTGGTCGGTGGGTCACGTCCTGCACTACGACAACCCGATCGGCTGGCGGGCTGCCGTCGAACCCTTCGTCGCCCGGCTGACCCGGGCCCACGCGACGGCGTGAGGTCCGCTTCTGCCCGTGGCAGACGGGCGGGCCGCCGGGCCGCCCCGGTTCCTAGCCTGGTCCGGTGACCACCGAACGACTCCACCCCCGGCTGCACCTGCTCGCGCTGGGCCCCTTCCAGGCGTACCTCTGGACCGACGAGGACGGGGTGACCCTGGTGGACACCGGGCCCGCCGGCCCCGGGCCGGCGATCGCGGCCGCCCTGCGCGGGCTCGGCCTGGCCCCCGCCGACCTGCGCCGGGTGGTGCTCACCCACTGCCACGACGACCACGCCGGCGCGGCGGCCGAGGTCGCCGCGTGGGGCGACGTGGAGGTGGTCGCCCACGCCGCCGACGCGCCGGTGCTCCGGGGCGAACGGCCGGCACCGCCGCCCGACTTCACCCCGTTCGAGCGGGAGCTGCACGCCCGGGTCGCGGCCGGGCTGCCCCCGGCCCCGCCCGTCCGGGTCGACCGGGAGGTGACCGACGGAGACCGGCTGGAGCTGGGCGGCGGCGCCGAGGTGGTCGGCACGCCCGGCCACACGGACGGCAGCATCGCGCTGCACCTGCCCCGGCACCGGGTGCTCTTCACCGGCGACGTCGCGGCCGAGCGCGGCGGTGAGGTGATCTTCGGGGTCTTCCACGTCGACCGGGTGCGGGCCGCGCAGTCGTTCCGCCGCCTGGCGACCCTCGACGCCGACCTGGCCTGCTTCGGCCACGGCGACCCCGTCCGTACCGGCGCTTCCGCCCGCCTCCGCACGGCCGCCACCACGCCCCCCCGAGTCCTGACACCCGCCCGCCCCGTTACGGGCTCGGGTGCGGAGACGGCGAAGGGGCCCGGCGCCACTCGGCGCCGGGCCCCTTCGGGCCGGATGGGTCAGCTGTCGCCGCCGGTCTCGCCGACCGGGGCCGCGTTGACGTCTTCCAGCGCGTACTTCTTGGCGGCCTCGGCCGGCACGTGGGCCGGCACCGTGCCGCGCAGGGCGAGCTGGCGCAGCGTGGCGACCGCCACCGACTCGGCGTCGACGTGGAAGTGCCGGCGCAGGGCGTGCCGGGTGTCCGACATGCCGAACCCGTCGGTGCCGAGCGAGGTGTAGTCGCCGGGTACCCAGCGGGCGATCAGGTCCGGTACCGCACGCATCCAGTCGCTGACCGCGACCTTCGGCCCGTCGGCGTCGGCCAGCTTGCGCTGGACGTACGGGACCCGCGGCTCGGTGCCCGGGTTGAGCAGGTTGTGCTCCTCGCACTCCACCGCGTCCCGGCGCAGCTCCGTCCAGGAGGTCACCGACCAGACGTCGGCGGCCACGCCCCAGTCCTCGGCGAGCAGCTGCTGGGCCCGCAGCGCCCACTGCATGCCGGTGCCGGAGGCGAGGATGTTCGCCTTCGGCGCGTCCCCACCCACCTGCGGGGCGGGGGAGTAGCGGTAGATCCCCTTGACGATGCCCTCGGCGTCCACGCCCTCCGGCTCGGCCGGCTGGAAGATCGGCTCGTTGTAGACGGTGAGGTAGTAGAAGATGTTCTCCTGCGCCTCGCCGTACATCCGGTGCAGGCCGTTCTCCACGATGTGCGCGATCTCGTACGCGAACGCCGGGTCGTACGCGACCACCGCCGGGTTGGTGGCGGCGATCAGCAGCGAGTGGCCGTCCTCGTGCTGGAGGCCCTCACCGTTGAGCGTGGTCCGGCCGGCGGTCGCGCCGAGCAGGAAGCCCCGCGCCATCTGGTCGGCCGCCGCCCACAGCCCGTCGGCGGTCCGCTGGAACCCGAACATCGAGTAGAAGATGTACATCGGGATCATCGGCTCGCCGTGCGTGGCGTACGAGGTGCCGGCCGCGGTGAACGAGGCGACCGAGCCGGCCTCGTTGATCCCCTCGTGCAGGATCTGCCCGCCGGTGGCCTCCTTGTACGACAGGAAGAGATCCCGGTCCACGGACGTGTACCGCTGCCCGTGCGGCGAGTAGATCTTCGCCGTCGGGAAGAGCGAGTCCATGCCGAAGGTACGGGCCTCGTCCGGGATGATCGGCACCCAGCGCCTGCCGAACTCCTTGTCCTTCATCACGTCCTTGAGCAGGCGGACGAAGGCCATGGTGGTGGCCACCTTCTGCTTGCCCGAGCCGCGCTTGACGTCGGAGAACCGCTCGGTGCCCGGGATCTGCAGCGTCTTGCCGGTGGTCCGCCGGGTCGGCAGGTATCCGCCGAGCTGCCGACGCCGCTCGTTGAGGTACTCGATCTCCTGGGACTTCTCACCGGGGTGGAAGTACGGCGGGAGGTAAGGGTTCTCCTCCAGCTGCTTGTCCGGGATGTCGAGGTAGAGCCGGTCGCGGAAGAGCTTGAGATCCTCCAGCGTCAGCTTCTTCATCTGGTGGGTGGCGTTGCGGCCCTCGAAGTGCGAGCCGAGGGTCCACCCCTTGATGGTCTTGGCCAGGATCACCGTCGGCTGGCCGGTGTGCTCGGTGGCCGCCTTGTAGGCCGCGTAGAGCTTCCGGTAGTCGTGGCCACCCCGCTTGAGGTTCCAGATCTCGTCGTCGCTGAGCTGCTCGACCATCTTGCGGGTCCGCTGGTCCCGGCCGAAGAAGTGCTCGCGGACGTACGCCCCGGACTCCGCCTTGTAGGTCTGGAAGTCGCCGTCGGGCGTGCTGTTCATCAGGTTCACCAGCGCGCCGTCGGTGTCCGCCGCGAGCAGCGGGTCCCACTCCCGGCCCCAGACCACCTTGATGACGTTCCAGCCGGCGCCCCGGAAGAACGCCTCCAGCTCCTGCATGACCTTGCCGTTGCCGCGGACCGGACCGTCCAGCCGCTGCAGGTTGCAGTTGATCACGAAGGTGAGGTTGTCCAGCTCCTCGCGGGCGGCCACGCCGATGGCGCCGAGCGACTCCACCTCGTCCATCTCGCCGTCACCGAGGAACGCCCAGACGTGCTGCTGCGAGGTGTCCTTGATGCCCCGGTGGTGCAGGTAGCGGTTGAACCGGGCCTGGTACACCGCGTTGATCGGCCCGAGGCCCATCGAGACGGTGGGGAACTCCCAGAAGTCCGGCATCAGCCGCGGGTGGGGGTAGGAAGGAAGGCCGCCGCCCGGGTGCGACAGCTCCTGCCGGAAGCCGTCGAGCTGGTCGGCGGTCAGCCGCCCCTCGAGGAAGGCCCGCGCGTACATGCCGGGGGAGGCGTGGCCCTGGTAGAAGATGTGGTCACCGCCGCCGGGATGGTCCTTGCCCCGGAAGAAGTGGTTGAAGCCCACCTCGTAGAGCGACGCGGAGCTGGCGAAGGTGGAGATGTGGCCGCCCACGCCGATCTCCGGACGCTGCGCCCGGTGCACCAGCATGGCGGCGTTCCACCGGATGTACGCCCGGATCCGCCGCTCGATGTGCTCGTCACCCGGGAACCACGGCTCGCGCTCCGGCGGGATGGTGTTGATGTAGTCGGTGGTGGTCAGGGAGGGCACCCCGACCTGCCGCTCGCGGGCCCGCTCCAGCAGGCGCAGCATGACGTAGCGGGCGCGCTTGGTTCCGCGCTCGTCGACGACACCGTCGAGCGACTCGACCCATTCGCTGGTCTCTTCAGGGTCGGTGTCCGGAAGCTGGCTCGGCAGACCAGCGGTGATCACCGGGCGCTTGCGTTCCGTAGCCACAGGCGTTCCCTCGGTTCTGTGTGGGATAGGTCTCTAGCGCCATCCTGCCCCCTGGTGCCGCTCGTCGTCACGTCTCCCTCCCCCAGACGCGACGCTCAACACAGGTACCCACCAGTAACTTTGTGCCGTCGCCGGGTCCGTCCGCCGGCCCACAAGGGCTGCCCGACGCGGCTAATCTGCCGCCATGCGGAGACGACCGGTTCTGGTGGGCGGCGCGCTGGCGGGCGCCGGCGCGCTCGTGGCGGCGGTGTGCGGCGCCGCCGTGGTGGGCGCGCTCGTGCACTCGGCCGACTTCGGGCCGGCCCCGCTGCTGGGCGCGGGCGCCGGCGTGCTGCTGGCGCTCGGGGGCGTGACCGTGATCCGGGACGCTCGCGCGGATGCCGCCGGCCAGCGGGCGGGCACCGCGCCGGTGCCGCTGCTCGGCGCGCCGTCCCACCCCGGCTTCGACTGGGACGCCGTCGACTTCTCGGCGGTCCTCGACGGCGGGCATGGCGGGCACGGTGGTGGGGGGCCCGACGGTGGCGGCGGTGGCGACAGCGGCGGCGGCTGCTGAGCCGTTGCGGCAGAATGCGCCGTATGCGCAGTGAGGTGATCAGCGTCCAGACCGGGTCCCGGCCGGCCGTCCGGGACATCACCGCCGAGGCCGAGCGGTTCGTCTCCGACCAGGGCGACGGCCTGCTGCACGTCTTCGTGCCGCACGCCACCGCCGGGCTGGCGATCATCGAGACCGGGGCGGGCTCCGACGGCGACCTGCTGCGCGCCCTCGACGACCTGCTCCCCGCCGACGACCGGTGGCGGCACCGGCACGGCTCGCCCGGGCACGGCCGGGACCACGTGCTGCCCGCGTTCGTCCCGCCGTACGCGACCCTGCCGGTGCTCGGCGGCCGCCTCCAGCTCGGCACCTGGCAGTCGATCTGCCTGGTCGACACCAACGGCGACAACCCCACCCGGAACATCCGCCTCTCCTTCCTCCCCGCCTGACCCGCCCCGCCCCCTCCCCCCAGACCGAGCGGCCTCCTTCACGGAAAGAGTGGCCATCCGACGCGGAATGGCCACTCTTTCCGTGAATCAGGGGCCTGGAGTGCGGGGGGACGGGGGTCAGCCGCGCCGCACCACGTACCGGAAGTTCTCGTCGGCGGCGAGTTCCCAGTGGATCGGGACGATCCGCGACGGCATCCCGCCGAGGCGCCGTCCTCGGCCAGCGGCTCCGGGGCTAGCCGGGTCCAGAGCACGAAGCCCTCGTGGTCCGGGTCGCCGGAGGCCACACCGAGGGTGAACGGGTCGCGGCGCAGCGGGCCGGCCGCCGCCGCGCCCGCCGCGACGGGCAGGCCGGTGACCCGTGCCGGCGGCGCCGAGCGCCGCGCCGCTGAGCAGGATGGTGCGTCGGGACAGTGCCACGGTTTCCTCCCCGGAGTCCGTTTCTCTCGACTCCGGGGAGCGTGTCGGTCGTCGATGGCCGCCAGGTGACGGTCAGGCGGCCGGCCGTGGCACTCCTTGCCGAACAGCGACCGACGTCCGGCGCTTTCAGCCGCGTCAGACGGCCAGATCGCGGCGGGTGAAGGCCCAGGTGCCGCCCGCCACCAGCAGGACCGTGGCGGCGGCGAGCAGCAGCGCCCCGCCCGGCTGCACCCCGCCCACCAGCGGCGAGCCGCCGAGATACCAGTGGAACGGGGACAGCTCCCGTGCCCAGGCGAGCGACTCCACCTGTGGCAGGACCGAGTTGGCCAGGTAGCCGAGCACGGCCACCCCGGCGCTGACGCCGAGCGCCGGGGCGCGCCGGCCGGTGGCCGCTCCGACCGCGAAGGACAGCGCCGCGAAGGCCAGCCCGAACAGCGTCAGGTGCAGGGTCATCGCGGCGAACCCGGCGACGCCGATCCCGTCGAACCGGGCCGGCCCGCGCAGGGCGACCAGCGCGAGGCCGAGCAGGACCGGTACCGTCACGACTCCGGCGGCCGTGGCCGCGTACCGGCAGAGGGCGAGCCGGGCCCGGCCGACGGGGTGGGCCAGCACCAGGTCGAGGGTGCCGGCCTCCTCGTCGCCGGCCACCGCCCGCGCGCCCGCCGCGATGGCGAAGACGGCCACCAGCAGCGGGACGAGCAGGCCGTAGACCGCGCTGCCGAGGTAGCCGGCCGCGCTGGTGAGATCGCTGTAGTTGAACGCCTCCAGCAGCCCTTTCGGGTACGACTCCATCGCCCGGGCCATCTCCGGTGTCTGCATGGTCGGCCAGAACGAGGCGTACAGGGCGCCGACCGCGACGACGGCGACGGTCCAGCCGAACAGCGACCGGCGCGCATCGTACAGCGCCTTGGTGAACGGGTCACGCAGCAGCACCACTGACCTCCTGGGGCGAGTGGGAGTAGTAGTCGAAGAAGAGTTCCTCCAGGTCCGGCTCGGCCGACAGCAGGCCGATCACGGTGTGCCCGGCGGCGGCCTTGACCAGCGCGTCCGCCCGGCCGTCGAGCCGGCAGCGCAGGGTGCTGCCGGTGACGGTGACCTCGCTGACGCCCGGCACGGCCGCGAATTCCGCCGGGTCGACCGGGTCCGCGAAGTGGATCTCCACCCGGCGGACCGCCCGTTCGCGCAGCTCCTCGACGCGTTCGACGGCGACCAGCCGCCCGTCCCGGATCACCCCGACCCGGTCGGCCGTCTGCTGCACCTCGCTCATCACGTGCGACGACATCAGGACGGTCCGGCCCGCCGTCCGAACCTCCCGGACCATCGCCACGAACTCCTGCTGGAGGAACGGGTCCAGGCCGGTGGTCGGCTCGTCGAGGATCAGCAGCTCCGGGTCGTGCATGAAGGCCTGCACCACGCCGACCTTCTGTCGGTTGCCCTTGCTCAGCCCGCGGATCCGCCGGCCGAGGTCGAGGTCGAGGCGGTCGGCCAGCTCGTCGATCCGCGCGGCCGGAACGCCGCCGCGCAGGTTCCCGAGGTACGTCAGCAGCTCCCGGGCGGTCTGTCGGCCGTCCACCACGAAGTCGCCGGCGAGATAGCCGATCCGGCGTCGCAGGGCCACCCCGTCCCGGCGCGGGTCGCGGCCGAGCACCTCGATCCGGCCGCTGGTCGGGCGGATCAGGTCGAGCAGCAGCCGGATGGTGGTGGACTTCCCGGCCCCGTTGGGCCCGAGGAAGCCGTACACCTCGCCGCGTTCGACCCGCAGGTCCAGCCCGGTCAGGGCGCGGCTGCGACCGTACGTCTTGACCAGGCCCTCGGTGCGCACCGCGGGTTCATCCATCGGCCGACTCCTTCCGTCCGTACTCAGCCTCGAAGCGTTCGACGAGCCGGGGCAGCTCGCGTTCGATGAAGGCGTAGAAGTCCCGCATCACGACCAGCCGCTCGGCGCCGGGCGACCGCTCGCCACCGGCCAGCTCCACCCCCTGCGCCATCAGCTCCCGGAACACCCGGAAGCGGCCGGGGTCGGCGGCGATCCGGATGATCGCGTCGGGCCGGACCTCGTACGCGTGGCCCCGCCGGCCGGGCAGCGGCACGCGGTGGGCGAGACCGGCGGTCTCCAGCGCCCGCATGCCGGTGCTCACCGAGCCCTTGGAGAGGCCCAGCTCGGTGGCCAGCTGGGCGCTGGTCTGCCAGGGCGGTTGCGCGACCAGCAGCCAGCCGAAGAGCTTGCCCTGCGCCGGCGCCAGCCCCATCCCGCTCATCACCACCGCCACGTGTTCGGCGTAGCGGCGCTGCGGGGAGAGATCGGACATGCAGCCCTCGTTTCGAAAGTTCAGTAAGTTCTGAACACAGAGTACGCCAGGGTTCGCCAATGGGGAAGCCTGGGATCAGCCCAGCAGTCGGCGCAGCTCGCCGGGGGTGTGCCCGAGCTGCGCGCGGACCGTGCGGGTGAGATGCGCCTGGTCGACGAAGCCCAGTTCGGCGGCGAGCGCGGCGAGGCTGTCGACCCCCTCCTCCAGCCGGTCCAGCGCCCACCCGACCCGCAGCCGGTTGCGGTAGCGGGTCAGCGGCACCCCGACCAGGGCCTGGAACTCCCGGCTCAACCGGTAGGGAGACACCCCGAGGGACCGGGCCAGCGGGACCAGCCCCGCCGCGTCGGGGTGGCCGTCGTGCAGCGCCGCCCGCGCCCGCTCCACCAGCCGGCGACTGCGGCCGGTGGCGTCGGCTGCGGGGCCGGTGGCCGTGGCGACCAGCCGGACCAGCCGCTCGGCGGCGGCGAACCCGGGGTCGCCGCCGGCCCGCAGCAGCAGCCGGTGGGCGAGATCGACCCGGGCGTCGACGTGCACCACGACGGGGACCGGGCGGTCGGCGAACAGCTCCCGCCACAGCCGCTCAGAGAAGTGCACCGAGGTGCAGTCGTCACCGCCCGCCGGGTGGGCGAAGCGTTCCTCCTCGCCCGGCACGGTCAGGTACGCCACGGTCGGCTCGACGAACTCGGCGCCACCCCGGCCCGCCCGCCGGAAGCCGCCCCGCCGGGTCAGCACCAACCCGTGCGCCGTGGCCGGCTCCGGCGCGGACCAGCCGGTGTGATCGTCCCGGCAGCGCACCGCGGTGACCCGGAAGTCCGGGTGCCGCAGCAGCTCGGTCGCGGTACGCACGCGCCCAGCGTAGGCCGCCCGGGTGACAGGACCGGGCCGCGACGCCGGTCGGGCCCGCGCCGCAAGGATCGACAAGACGAGGGGTTGGGGCGGCCGGCAGGGTGGCGGCCGTGACCCACTCGACGCGGCGGAACACCGCCCTGCTGACCGTCCTGCTCGCGGGGCAGGCGATGGCCTCAATGGACACCTCCATCGCGGCCGTCGCGGCGCCCGCGATCCGGGCCGACCTGGCCGGACCGCCGGCCGTGCAGCAGCTCGTGCTCGCCGGCTACACCCTGACCTTCGCCGTGCTCGTGGTGACCGGCGCGCGGCTCGGCGCCCGGCACGGGTACGCCCGGGTGTTTCGGCTCGGCCTGGCCGGTTTCACCCTGGCGTCGCTGGCCTGCGGGCTGGCGACCGGGCCGGTCGCCCTGGTGCTCGCCCGGGCGGTGCAGGGGGCCACCGGGGCGCTGATGGTGCCGCAGGTGCTGTCACTGATCCAGGCACACTTCGGCGGCGCGGCGCGCAACCGGGCGATCGGGGCGTACTCGATGGTGCTCGCGCTCGGGGTGGCCGCCGGCCAGGTGGCCGGCGGACTGCTGGTCACCCTCGACCTCGGCGGCCTGAGCTGGCGGACCGCTTTCCTGGTCAACGTGCCGGTCGGGCTGGTGTTGTGGTTCGTCGCCCGCCGCGCGCTGGCCGGGCCGCCGGCGGTCCCGCCGTCCCGGGAGGGCCTGGACACCCCGGGGGTGCTGCTGCTGTCGGCCGCGATGCTGACCCTGGTGGTGCCCCTGGTGTTCGGCCGGGACCTGGGCTGGCCCGGCTGGACCCAGGTCGCCGCGGTCGCCGCCGGCGCCGTCGGGCTCCGGCTCTTCGGCGGGTACGAGGCCGGCCGCGCCCGGCGCGGCCGGGATCCGCTGCTCGACGTGGCGGTGCTGCGCCTCCCGGGGGTGGCGGCCGGGCTGGCGGCGTGCTGCGTGGTGATGGGCTGCTACGCCGGGTTCCTCTTCGTGCTCACCCTGCGCCTGCAGGACGGGCTGGGCTTCACCCCCCTCGCCGCGGGACTGGCCTTCCTTCCGTACGCCTCGGGTTTCGCCCTGTGCGGGCTGGCGGTGCCGCGCCTGCCGGAGCGGATCCGGGGCGCGCTGCCGGTGGTCGGGCCGCTGCTGCTGGCGGCGGTGGTGGTGACGGTGCTGGCCGGGGTGTCCCGGCAGGGCTGGCCGTGGCCGGCCGGCAGCGCGCTGTTGCTGATCGGCGGCGCGGCGCACGCGGCCTCGTTCAGCCCGCTGGTCGGCCGGCTCACCGGCATCGTGCCGGTCGCCTCCGCGGCCGCGCTCTCCGCTCTGGTCTCCACCGGCACCCTGCTCGCCGCGGTCCTGGGGGTGACCGTGATCGGCGGCCTGCACCTGGCGCTGCCGGACCGCCCGCAGGCCCCGGCCGCCCTCACCGCCGCCCTCCTGGTCGCCGGTGCCCTGGCCGCCCACCGCGCCCTCCGCCCCGCCCCGGCCCGCGCGGACCGGGACGTCGTCGCCCGGCCGGCCGAGGTGGCGGAGCGGTGACCGGGATGACCGGCGGGGCGGGGCGGGGGGTCAGGCGGCGGCGAGCTGGCTGACGCGGATCTTGGTGGTCAGGGCGTCGAGGAGGGTGCGGAGCAGGGCCTCGGTGGTCTCGTCCTTGACGGTGCCGTCCAGGGCGAGCTTCTCGTGGGCGTTGGTCACGATGATCTCGGGCTTGGTGACCACGGCCGAATCGGTCCAGAGGAAGAGCTGCCGGAGCTGGAGCTGGGCGCGGACCGTGCCCATGCCGGTCGGGGCGGCGCCGACGATGGCGATCGGCTTGTGCGCGAGCGGCGACACCCACGAGGTGATCGGGAAGCTGGGGCGGGACGCCCAGTCGAGAGCGTTCTTGAGCACGCCCGGGACCCCGTAGTTGTACTCCGGGGTGGCGATCAGCAGGGCGTCCGCTGCGGCGATGCGCTCCCGCAGGTCCACCACGGCGGCCGGGGGCTCCGGTTCGACGTCCTCGTTGAAGGGCGGGATCGCGCCGAGGTCGGAGTACTGCTCGATGGTCATGCCCTCCGGCGCCAGGCGCTGCGCGGCGCGGATCAGCGCGGTGTTGAACGAGGCGTCGCGCAGGCTGCCGGAGATGGCGAGAACGGAAAAGTCGGGCACGGTCGTCTCCTCGGATCGGTATTCGGTGAGCTGCTAAACAGTAGAGCTGCTCAACTATTGAGTTGCAAGTAGGATGTGAGTTATGGCGCACTCGAACCTCCCCACCGCCCCAGACCGGGGTGACCGCTCCGACCTGGCGGGCGACACGGTGCGCCGGATCATGCACATCGCCGCCGCCCTGCGGCACTACCAGGACGTGGGGATCGCCGAGCTGGGGCTCACCCCGGCGGCCGCCCGCGCCCTGCACGAACTCGACCCGGACCGGCCGCTGCCGGCCCGGGACCTCGCCGAACAGCTGGGCTGCGACCGGTCCAACGTCACCGCCCTGGTCGACAAGCTGGAGCAGGCCGGACTGGTGGAGCGGCGGGTCGACCCGGCCGACCGGCGGCAGAAGACGCTCGTGGTGACCGACGCCGGCCGGCGGGTGCGCGACCGCGTGCACCAGGTCATGTCGGACTCCCGACTCCTCGACGGGCTCGGCGCCGCGGAGCTCGCCCGCCTGCGTGAGCTGGTCTGGAAGGTCTCCGACGGCGGCTGTCCGGAGCAGTGCGGGGAGGAGTGAGCAACCTCGGGCGGAACGTGTCCGAGTGGGCGACGCGGGCCCTCGTCGGTAATGCTGTCCGACGTGACCACCCCGCAAGATCTCGACGACCGGTTCCGGGCGGCCCTGGGCGAGCTCGGCGCCCCCGCCCAGCGGCGCGACCTGGGTGAGCCGCTGTCCGAGGACGCGCCGCTGACCGGCGCGCAGGCGCTTGCCCTCTTCGACGCCCAGCTGACCAGCCGGCTGCTGGACCTGGCCGGGCGCTGGCTGCGCGGCTTCGGCGAGGGCTACTACACCATCGGCTCGGCGGGCCACGAGGGCAACGCCGCGCTGGCCGCCGCGCTGCGGCCCACCGACCCGGCCCTGCTGCACTACCGCTCCGGGGCCTTCTACTGCCTGCGGGCCGCCCAGGCGGCCGGTGGCGTCCCGGCCGGCGCCCCGGACCCGGCCACCGATGCCGGCCCGGGCCCGGACCGGACGACCGCGGCCCAGGACGGCCCGGGCGGGGACGGCGCCGGGGCCGGGCTGCCGGCCGGCGGGGGGGACGACCCCACCCCCGGGCCGCGGATCCCGGAGCCCCGCACCGCCGCGCCGGACGTCTCCGACCCGAACGGCCACGAGGACGCCGGCCCGGACGCGGTGACGGCCCGGCCCGCCCTGGACGCCGCCGACGCGGCGAGCCTCCCGCTCGGTGCCGCCGTGGTGGTCGACACCGCGGGCGAGGCCACCGTCGACGCGCCGCCGCTGCCCGCACCCGACCCCGACGACGCGTACGCGGAGGCGGCCCGGGACGTGCTGCGCGGCATGGTCGCCTCGGCACGGGAACCGATCGCCGGGGGCCGGCACAAGGTGTTCGGCCGGGCCGACCTGGCCGTCATCCCGACCACCTCCACCATCGCCTCCCACCTGCCCCGGGCGGTCGGCATGGGGCTCGCGCTGGAACGGCTGCGCCGGGTCGGCAACGGCCGGCAGGTCGGGCAGGTCGACGGGGAGACCACCGTCGGAGCTCCGTGGCCGCCGGACGCCATCGTGGTCTGCTCGTTCGGCGACGCCTCGGTCAACCACGCCACCGCCACCGCCGCGTTCAACACCGCCGGCTGGTACGACCACAGTGGGCTGCGCATCCCGGTTCTCTTCGTCTGCGAGGACAACGGGCTGGGGATCAGCGTCCGCTCGCCGCAGGGGTGGGTCGAGGCGACCCTGCGCGCCAAGCCGGGGATCCGCTACTTCGCCGCCGACGGCACCGACCCGGTGAAGGCGTACCGGGTGGCGGCGGAGGCGGCGGCCTGGGTGCGCCGGCAGCGGCGGCCCGCCGTGCTGCACCTGCGCACCGTACGGCTGATGGGGCACGCCGGGGCGGACGCCGAGACCGCGTACCGCAGCCCGGCCGAGCTGGCCGCGGACGCCGCACGGGACCCGCTGCTGGCCACCGCGCGGACCCTGGTCGAGGCGGGCTTCGCCGGCGGCGAGGAGCTGCTCGCCCGGTACGACGAGCGGGGCTGGCAGATCCGCCGGATCGCCGAGGAGGTGCTCGACGAGCCGAAGCTGGCGTCCCCGGCCGAGGTGGTGGCCGAGCTGGCCCCGCGCCGGCCGGTCCGGGTCTCCCGGTCGGTGGCCGACGCGGCGGACCGGGCGGCCGGACCCGGCGCGGGCGCCCGGGCCGCGGCGTTCGGCGGCCGGCCGCCGGAGTCGGCCGGTCCGCTCACCCTGGCGCAGAGCATCAACGCGGCGCTCGCCGACGGCATGCTGGACCACCCGGGGATGGCCGTCTTCGGCGAGGACGTCGCCGCCAAGGGCGGGGTGTACGGGGTGACCAAGGGGCTGCGGGACAAGTTCGGCGCGGCCCGGGTCTTCGACACGCTGCTCGACGAGACCTCGGTCCTCGGGCTCGCGCTGGGGGCCGGGGTGGCCGGGATGCTGCCGGTGCCGGAGATCCAGTACCTGGCGTACCTGCACAACGCGGAGGACCAGCTGCGGGGGGAGGCCGCCACCATGCGGTTCTTCTCACAGGGGGCGTTCCGCAACCCGATGGTGGTCCGGGTCGCCGGGCTGGCCTACCAGGAGGGGTTCGGCGGCCACTTCCACAACGACAACTCCCTGGCCGTGCTGCGGGACGTGCCGGGGCTGGTGATCGCGGTGCCGGCGCGGCCGGATGACGCCGCGCCCATGCTGCGTACCTGCCTGGCCGCGGCGGCGGTGGACGGCACGGTCTCGGTCTTCGTGGAGCCGATCGCGCTCTATCACACCCGCGACCTCTACACCGAGGGTGACGGCGAGTGGCTGGCCGAGTACGCCCCGCGGGGGGCCTGGGGCGCTGGTCACGTGCCGGTCGGCCGGGCCCGGGTGTACGGGGTCGGCTCCGCCGAGGACGTCACAATCATCACGTTCGGCAACGGCGTGCGCATGTCCCTGCGGGCGGCGGCCACCCTCGCCGACGAGGGGATCGGCACCCGGGTGGTGGACCTGCGCTGGATCGCGCCGCTGCCGGTGGCGGACATCATCCGGGAGGCCTCGGCCACCGGTCGGGTGCTGGTGGTCGACGAGACCCGCCGCTCGGGCGGGGTGGGCGAGGGGGTGATCGCCGCGCTGGTGGACGCCGGATACGTCGGCGCGGCGCGCCGGGTAGCCGGACTTGACTCGTTTGTACCATTAGGTCCGGCGGCGCGTCAGGTTCTGGTCTCTGCGGAAGCCATTACCCAGGGTGCCCGTACGCTGCTGGCACGGTAAATTCCGTTCCACCCGGTGCGCCACTTGCGCGGGGGGCCGCAACTGTGTGGACTTGGCCGACGGCGTCGGACGACGCCGCGAGCAGGGATGAGATGAGGAGGCACGCGACAGTGAGCGCGACCGCTGGTCAGGCCGCCGACGGGGTACGCAGTCTGGCGGACCGGTTCGGGATCGAGCCGGGGATGGTCGTCATGGAGATGGGGTACGACGAGGACGTCGACCAGGATCTCCGGGACGCCCTGACCGACCGCTGTGGAGAACTGGTCGACGAGGACACCGACGAGGTGGTCGACGCGGTTCTGGTGTGGTACCGCGACGGCGACGGTGACCTCTTCGAGCTCCTCGTCGACGCCCTCGGGCCGTTGGCCGACGCCGGCGTGGTCTGGCTCCTGACCCCGAAGGCGGGCCGGGACGGGCACGTCGAGCCGAGCGAGGTCGCGGAGAGCGCGCAGACCGCCGGCCTCCAGCAGACCTCCACGATCAACGCGGGTCGCGACTGGAGCGGCGCCCGCCTCGTGCTGCGGCGCGGGTCCAAGAGCAAGAAGTAACCGCACCCGGCGGCCACCGTCGCCGGGTGTGGCACGCTGATCATCTCCAGATCCGACCCGAGGAGTACGCATGCCCATCGAGGTTGGCGCCGAGGCGCCCGACTTCGTGCTCAAGGACCAGAACAACCAGGAGGTCCGGCTCTCCGACTTCCGCGGCCGGCGTACCGTGCTGCTGGTGTTCTACCCGCTCGCCTTCACCGGCATCTGCCAGGGCGAGCTCTGCGAGGTCCGGGACAACCTCAACGAGTACGTCAACGACGACGTCCAGGTGCTGACCGTGAGCGTCGACTCGGTCTACGCCCACAAGATCTGGGCGGACCGGGAGGGCTACCAGTTCCCGCTGCTGGCCGACTTCTGGCCGCACGGCGCGGTGGCCCAGGCGTACGGCGTCTTCAACGACGTCGCGGGCATCGCCAACCGGGGCACGTTCGTGATCGACAAGGCCGGCGTGGTCCGCTTCGCCGAGATGAACATGCCGGGGGAGGCCCGGGACCAGCAGGGTTGGCGGAAGGCCCTGACCGAGGCCGTCGCCGCCTGATCCCACCCAGGCACGCCGTTCGACCGGGCCGGAGGCCGGCAGGTAAGCTTGCCAGCCTCCGGCCCGCCGTACGGGCGTTCCGGGCGCGTAGCTCAGTGGGAGAGCACTCGCCTTACAAGCGAGGGGTCGCAGGTTCGAAACCTGCCGCGCCCACCCTTACCTGAACAGGCAAATCCACCCGCACCCGAGTTACTTACCGGGCCGGGCGAAGTGCCTGACATCCAACTCTGACATCGGTTGTTCAGTTCGAACGCCTCGCCCAGCTTCCGGTGACATCAATGTGGGGGAGGTGCCACTGCTACCGGGTCGCCGGGCGGCAGCAGGCAGGCGGTTGGTTCGGTCACGTCGTCATTGGCCGTGGGTGGTTTTGTCGCTCCTAGCCGTGCTGTGTAGCGGGTTGGTGGTGGTGCCTCTGTCGTGGGCGGTTCGCAAGCAAGCGGAGGCTGATCGGGGTGAGGCGACGCCGGACGCAGCGGTCAGCGTGTACCTGCTCCAGATGAGCAGTGGAGAGGAGATCGGCCTCCCGCGAGTGCTGGCCGCCAAGCGCCACGACGAGCTGCTGCGGCAGTGGCGTCAGTACCGCAGCGAGATGAAACGCGGCAATGTCCCGTCGAAGCTGCAGACGGTCAGACCGATTGACGTCGAGGGCCAGGGCAACTACCGCGCGACGGTGACTGCCCAGGTCAGCCCGACCTGGTGGAAGGAACAGATCAACTTCAGCGGCACAGCTCATCCATGGCGGTTTGAGACTCGGCGAGACGCCGGCGGCTGGCGGGTGTGGGCAGCCGACCTGCCGCCGTGGTGCGGTGTGCACGTCCGACCGGACACCTGCCGTTGAGCGCAGGCCCAGCGTTGGTCACCAGGCGCCGTCCCGGCGCCAGAGTTTCCCGCCGAACGCCCAGTAGAGCAACAGGCCACCGAAGGCCACAACGACGACACCCATGATGACCTCGCCGTCGTAGGGATTGCCGGGGGCGTAGGCGTGTGTAGCGTCCGCCGACGCCACCCTGGCCCATTCGTCTGTCGGCGCATCGCGCCGGTCAACAGCAAGCTCCACGGACGGAATGCGGGTTCCGTCGTCGCCGATAAACGAGCCGGTGCAGAACCAGCGCCTGGCGGTCGTTCGGAGACCGAGATCCCTGCTGTCGCTACAGCTGTCGACGTGCACAACGCCCGAGATGCCGTGCGCTGCCCGGTACTCATCCATCAGGCGCGCAGGCGGAGCCATCCACAGCACGGCAAGCGCGATCAAGCCCACGCCGACCATACCCATGATCCATCTTATGTACCGCAGTGTCATGGACATGAGCCACCACTGGAGCTCCACGGCCGCAGGGTAGTCAACCCGATCAAGACCGGAGACCTCGCCGTCTACCGGTCAGCGGCACGCTCCCACGTCCCGACCGAGACGATCAGCTTTGAGCAGGCCGGCGACCGGCCTGGCTAGTGAGTCTGCCGGCGGTTGGACTCCTGCCGGAGCGCCTCTGTGAGGTTGCGCCAGGTGCCAGCCGAGGTCTTCATCATCCGGTCGACCATCGAGCGGGCGGATGCTTCGTCCGGGAAGTCGTAGGTCACCTATTGCCCTTCGTTACCACCGATGCGGCCACGGACTCGCCAGATACGGCGGTCGGAGAGCAGCCAGATATCCCGCCGGGCCATGCGACCCCATGACCCGTTCCACCAGCGCCCGCGTACCTCCGCGCTCGACGAGTCGATCGGCTGCCATGCGCCGTAGCTTGGGGCGTGACGTTGCGCCCCAAGGTGTGTCGCTGGCTTTTCCGGCCACCGGCGGTCCACCAGACTGACCACCGACGGAGGGAGATCCATGGCCAAGCTGCTGTACTCGGCGACGGCGTCGCTCGACGGCTACATCGCCGGCCCGGGCGGCGACATGTCCTGGCTGACCGAGCACCTCGAGGCCGAGAACCCGACGGCGGAGCGCCTGCTGGCCGACATCGGCGCGATCCTGGTCGGCAACCGCACCTTCGGCGGCGACGACCCGAACCGCGGCACCGACAAGGAGGGCGCGTTCGGTGGCCAGTACCAGGGACCGGTGTTCGTGCTCACCCACCGGCCACCGGCCGAGCCCGACCCGGGCGTCACGTTCGTCGGTGACCTGCACGGCGCCGTCGCGCAGGCCAGGGAGGCCGCCGGCGACAGGTACGTGAACATCCTCGGCGCGGACGTCGCCAAGCAGTGCATCCGGGCCGGGCTGCTCGACGAGATCCTCATCTTCTTCGCCCCGGTGCTGCTCGGCGGCGGGGTCCGCATGTTCGACGACCCGGGCGGCACCGAGGTGCGGTTGGCGCCGATTCCCGGCGAGACGGCGCACTGGTACCGCGTCGTCCACTGAACCGTACCGGCGGGCCGGCGCCCGGCAGTGCACGGCGGCTGTGGTGGGATGGCCCGGTGGTCACTCCTCGCGTCATCGCCACGGACCTCGACGGCACCCTGCTGCGCAGCGACTCGACGCTCTCCGACCGCACCCGCCGGGCGCTGCGGAGGGCGCGAGCGGCCGGCGTGCGCGTGGTGGCGGCGACCGCCCGCCCGGCCCGCGTCATCGATGAGCTCTTCGGGTCCGAGGAGCTCATCGACATCGCGGTCTGTGGCAACGGCGCGGTCCGCTACGAAGTCGGCAGCCACAAGATTCTGATCACCCACCCGCTGCCGCAGGACGTGACCCGGCACGTGATGGCCGAGATCTCGCGGCTGCTGCCGGGCACGGGCTTCGCCGTCGAGACCGGCCACCGGGTGCTCTTCGAGCCGGGTTACCGCTACCGCCCGACGCTGGACAACGACCGGGTGCCGGTGGCCACGCATGCGGAACTTCTCACCGGTCCACTGGTCAAGCTCATGGTCTGGTTGCCGGAACGCAACCCGGATGCCGCCTGGGCGCGTCTGCGTCCCGGACTCGGCCGGCTCGTCGAATGCACCTGGTCCGCCGAGCGCGCGCCGCTGGAGATCGCTGCGCCCGGCGTCTCCAAAGCCGCGGCCCTCGCCACCCTCTGTCGGGACTGGCAGGTCGATCCGACCGAGGTGATCGCGTTCGGCGACGCTCCCAACGATCTACCCATGCTCGCCTGGGCGGGCACCGGGTACGCCGTCGCGAACGCACACAGCTCGGTGCTCGCGGCGACGGCCCACCACGCGGCCGGCAATGACGAGGACGGCGTCGCCCAGGTCCTGGAGGAAGTCTTCGCCTAGCACCGCCCCAGCCGCTCCGGCGCTCGCGCCGGATGCCAGCGGACACACCGGCAGGCGTCGAGACGGTCGCGGCCGTGACGCGAGTTGACCGGGCCAGGCATTCTGGGCCAGGTCCGTAGCGACGTGGGATCCGGTCCGGTGGCCGGGCCGGCCGACCCACGCGGGAGTTCGGGGGGTGCTGATGAGTGACACCGCTGCCCGGTCCGGCGCGGCGCAACCCGTGGTGTTGCGGCTGCCGTTCCAGGGGACGTGGAACGTCGAGAACAGTCCGGCCCGCCGCGTGCCGAGTCACGGCACCCACGCCTTCGGCGCGAGCCACGCCATCGACTTCGTCGCCGTCCGGGACGGCCGCACGGCACCCGTACGCGACTGGCGGACCATCCTGTCGGTCGAACCGGTGGACCGGTTCTACGCCTTCGACCAGCCGGTCGTCGCACCCGCCGCCGGCCGGGTCGTGTCGGCCCACGACGGCGAGCCGGACCTGGTGGCCCGGCGTTCGCCGCTGGCCCGCATCCCGTACGCGGTGACGCAGGCGTCGAGGGCCCGGCAGGGTGCGCGCGGGCTGGCGGGCAACCACGTGATCCTCGACCTGGGCGACGGCGGGCCGTACCTGGTGGTGGCGCACCTGCGGCGCGGCACGGTGGCGGTGCGGCCGGGCGACACGGTGGCCGTCGGGCGACCGCTGGGCCGGTGCGGCAACTCGGGGAACTCGACCCAACCCCACGTGCACCTTCAGGTCATGGACGACGCCGACCCGTTCGCGGCCACCGGCGTGCCGATCATCTTCCGCGACTACCGCGTCCGCCGCCGCGACGGCGGTGGCGAGCTGGTGCGACGCGGCGTACCGGACAGCGGTGACATCGTCGAAGCGGTGGCCGCCCCGGGCTGACCGGTCACCCTCCCGCCCGGCCGGCAGGGACGCCGGACGGGCCGCGACGACGAGCGGACGGGTCGGTCCCGCCCTGCCAGCTCACTCGGCCGGGTCGTCCGCCATCGGGTAGCGGGCGGCGACGGCGAGGGCGTCGCCCTGGCGGCCGGTAGTCGCGTACCCCAGCATCAGCACCGCGCGCAGGTGGCGCAGGTCGTCGTGGTCGGCGCCGAGCACGGCGTGCACGTCTCCGATGAGGCGTTCGGCCAGGGCGATCGACCGCGGGGTGTCGTGGTCGCCTTCCCAGTACCGGGCGGCGAGCTGCACCTGGGCGTGCAGCGTGCGGGGATGGGCCGGGCCCAGCAGGCGCTCGTGGTCGGCGGCGATCCGTTCGACGAGGGACATCTCCTCGTCGGCCCGGCCGACCCACCGGTGGCAGTACGCGTGACGCTCCCGGGCGTCGACGGTGTCGGGATGCACCGGGCCGAGCCGGCGCTCACGTTCGGCCGCGAGCCGTCCCCACGACGCGATGACCCGCTCCAGCAGGGCGACCCGGTCCGGTTCGCGGCCGAGGTCGCCGTACGCGGAGGCGAGCCGGATCCGGGCGAACTGCGTGTCGGGTTCGTCGGGCCCGAGTCGCCGCTCGCGGTCGGCCACGACCTCCGCCCAGCCGGCGGCGATCCGCTCGCGCAACGCGGGGATCTCGTCGTCGCGCCGGGCCTGACCGTAGAGGAGGCTGAGACTGCCCCACGTCGCCAGGGTGTCGGGATGCGCCGTGCCGAGGACGCGGGCCCGGTCCGCCGCGACCCGCTCCAGGGTGTCGATCGCGTCGGACAGTCGAGCCTCGCCGGCGCCGATGCCGACGTGGAAGTAGGCCAACGCGAGTTCGTGCCGCGCGGAGAGCGTCTCCGGGTGGTCGGGGCCGAACTCCCGTGTCCGGGCGGCGACCGCGGCTGCCAGGTCGGAGAGTTGTCCGCTCACGGCTGTCAGTGTGCCCGCCGGCTGTGTGCCCTGCCGGCCGAGGCGTCCGGCGGCGGGCCGTCTTCGCGTACGGGCGGTCGGCCGGGCCGGATGGTGAGCCCGGCGGCGACGATGCCGAGGACGACGGTCGCCACGGCGCACAGCAGCAGCGTCCGGTGGGCGCCGAGGGCGGTGGTCAGGGGACCGCCGAGCATGGTGCCCAGCGGCACCGCCAGCACGGTGACCGCGCCGTTGGCGGCCAGCACCCGGGGAAGCAGCGCGACGGTGGTGCGGCGCTGGAACAGCGCCATCGAGGTCGACCGGTACGGCGCCCAGATGAGGCCGGCGAGGGCGAAGGCCGGCAGTGACACGCCGACCGGCGCGTTCAGGCCGAGCGGCAGCATGGCGACGCCGAACCCGGTCACGATGCCGACCGTGGTGGGCCACAGCGACCAGCGGCGCAGATGGGCGGTCGCCAGGCCACCACCGAGGGCGCCGACGCCGAAGGCGGTGTAGTAGCTGCCCAGTGTCGTGGCGGACCCGTGCAGATCCGCCACGACGTGGACCGGCATGGCCACGTAGAACGGGCCGAAGAGGAAGAAGAAAATGAAGGTCAGGACCAGCAGGCCGAGCAGGGACCGGTCGCGGCGGATGAGGGCGAAGCCGGCGGTGCTGGAAGAGGTCGGCTCCGTCGGGCCGGTGCGGCCGGTTGCCGGGATCGCCAGGCGGTAGGTCAGCGCCAGGACGGCGAAGGTGAGCGCGTCGATCGCGATGACCCACACCGGGCCCACCCAGCCGATGAGGATGCCGGCCAGCGGCGGCCCGACGATGGTGGCGGCCTGGGAGAAGATGGCGACGACCCCGTTCGCCGGCAGGTGGTGCCGTTGCGGCAGCAGTTCGGCGAGCAGGGTGAAGCGCCCCGCGGAACCCCAGGAGTGCAGCAGCGAGGACAGCGCGAGCAGCGTCACGTACAGCCCGATGCCGAGCAACCCGGCCAGGTGGGCGACGGGGATCGCCGCGAGCGCGGCGGCCCGCAGGATTGCGTCCCAGCCGGCGAGCTGGGCGCCGCCGCGATCGGCCAGAAGCCGGCCGAAGACGACGGTGCCGGCCGCGCTGGGCAGGGTGTACGCCGCGACCGCGAGCGCGGTCCACGTCCCGCGCTGCCCCTCGGGTGCGAGTTGCAGCGCCAGCCAGGTCACCGCGATCAGCGCCATGCCGTCGCCCAGGGCGGACACCGCCAGCCCGGGCAGGACACGGCGCAGCAGCGGGTGGCTGACCACCGGCCAGTAGGGCGAGGAGCGTGGGAACCGGGGCGTCACCGTGTCGGTCGGCATGCTCCCACCTGAGCCGATGCGGGCCGTACACAGCAACGAAATCGGCGGCGGGCAGAATTTCGAGCGGAAATCGCTGGCGCCGGCGACGCCCGGGCCGCAAGGCTGCGACCCGTGACGCTGCATGAGAACGAGGTTCGGGCGGACGAGACGGTCGTCCGGTCCCTGCTGCGGGAACAGCGACCGGAGTGGGCCGACCTGCCCGTCACGCCCGCCGGCGCCGGTACGGACAACACCATGTACCGGCTCGGCGACGAGTGGCTCGTGCGCCTGCCCCGTACCGCCGACAAGGCGCGAGCCGTGCGGAAGGAACAGACGTGGCTGCCGCGGCTGGCGCCGCATCTGCCCCGTCGCGTCCCGGAGCCGGTCCACATCGGGATCCCGGGCGCCGCGTACCCGCTCGCCTGGTCGGTGTACCGCTGGATCGACGGCGACGAGGCCGGCCCCGCGACCGTCACCGACTGGTCCGCCTTCGGCGCTGACCTCGCCGAGACCGTGCGGAGCCTGCACGCCCTCGACCTGATGGGTGCCGTCCGGCGCGACGAGCTCAGCTGGTACCGCGGGGGCAGCATGCGCGCCTGCGACCGGTGGATCAGCGGCTGCTTCGACGACTGCCGCACGATGCCGGGCCTCGACCTCGACGTCGGGCTCCTGCGGGAGCTGTGGCGGGAGGCGCTCGCGTTGCCGGAGCCGGCCGGCCGGCAGGTGTGGCTGCACGGCGATCTCAAACCCACCAACCTGCTGGTACGCGACGGCAGGCTGCACGCCGTCATCGACTTCGGGGGCCTGTCGATCGGCTTCCCCGACGCCGAGCACGCCACCGTCTGGGATCTGCCGCCCGAAGCGCGGCGGGCCTACTGGGACGCCGTGGGACTCGACGAGGTGACCTGGCTCCGCGCCCGGGCGTGGGCGGTCGCGGTCGGCGTCAGCGGGGTGTCGTACTACCGGGACACGTACCCCGCCTTCGTCCGCGAGTGCCGGTCCCGGCTGCGGGCCATCCAGACGGCCGCCGGCCCGCGGTAGGCGCCGGGGGACCGCCGCTCAGCCGGCGGCGACACCCAGCGTCCGGGCCACCAGACCGAGCCGCTGCTGCCGTACGTCGGTCAGGGGCGGCAGGAGCAGCGTGGGCATCCCCAGGTCGAGCGCGCCGCCGTCGGGGCCGCTCCGGTCCCCGACCATCAGCGTCCGGGCGGGCTCGGTGTCGAGCCGGTCGAGCGCCAGCCGGAAGATCCGCGGATCGGGTTTCTGCACCCCGTGCTCGTAGGACAGCACGAACACGTCGACGACCCCGGCCAGGCCCGCGGCGGCGAAGACCGGCCGCAGGTCGAAGTGGATGTCGCTGACGACCGCGATGCGCAACCCGTGACCGGCGACGGCCCGCAGCACCGGGACCGCGTCGACGGCGAACGGGTTGTACGCGGGATCGGACTCCACGGCGTAGAGCGCGTCGGCCAGTGCGGCGTCGAGACCGGCGTCGGCGAAGACGCCGTGGTAGGTGTTCCGGTGGACCAGGGCGTCGCAGTCCACGCCGGGGGCGTCCAGCCGGTCCGGGTCTCCGGCCGCCACGGCGACCGCCGCCCGGACCGCCGACACGGCCTCCGGCCGGCTGTCCCGCCCGAGCCGCTCCAGCGCGACGCGGACCCACTCCAGCGGCGGCAGGGTCGTCACCAGGGTGCCCCGCCAGTCGAACACGGCCGCGCGCAGCTCGTCCATGCCGCAACAAGTATCAGAGGTCGGGTGCCTCGGCCACCCCGTCGAGCCGCCCCTACAACCCGGTGGAGCGTGGCAACGGAGATCGATCCCGCCGCGGCGGTCAGGGTGTTCACCGGGACCACCACCCGCACCTCCACCGTCCTGCGCCGGTTTTCGCCGGGCGTCGCGAGCGGGGGCAGCGGGGGAGGCTGGGGCGCACTACCGTCGCGATCATGACGCGGTTGTCCGCCCACCCCGGGTACGCGCGGTTCTGGTTCGCCGACACCGTCTCCACGTTCGGGACGTACCTGACGACCGTGGCGCTGCCGATCCTGGCGATCGTCATGCTGGACGCCAGCGACGCCGAGGTGGGCCTGGTCACCGGGGCGCGCTGGACGCCGTACCTCCTCTTCGGCCTGCTGGCCGGGGTGGTGGCCGACCGCTACCGGCGGCGGCCGATCCTGATCACCACCGACCTGGCCCGCGCCGGGTTGCTGACCGTGACCGCGGCGCTCGCGCTGCTCGGCGCGCTGCGGGTGCCGCTGCTGCTGGTCCTGGTCGCCGCCCTCGGGGCGCTGTCGCTGCTGCACGACGCCGCCCACCAGTCCTACCTGCCCCGGCTCGTTCCGCCCGCCGCCCTGACCCGGGCCAACGCGCGGCTGGAGCAGAGCGCCTCGCTGGCCCAGACCACCGGCCCGTTCCTCGGCGGCTCGCTGGTGACGGCGTTCGGCGCGCCGGTGGCGCTGCTCGTCGACGCGGTCTCCTACCTGTTCTCCGGGCTGCTGCTGGCGACGATCCGCCGGCCGGAGCCGGCCCCGGCGCCGGCCCGCCGCCACCTCGGGCACGAGCTGCGGGAGGGACTGTCCTGGGTGTACCGACACCCGGTGCTCGCGCCGTACGCGCTCACCCTGCACGCCCGCTTCCTCTGCGCCAGCATGGCCACCACCGGGTTCACCCTCCTCGTCGTACGCGGACTCGACCCCGGCCTGAACGAGCGGCGGGCGGCCTTCGGGCTCGGTGTGGTGCTGGCCCTCGGCGGCGTCGGCGCGGTGGTCGGCAACGCGCTGTCGCACCGGGTCGGTCGGTGGGGCGCGGGCCGGGCCATCCTGCTGGAACGGCTGGTCGAGCCGGTGGGCTGGACCCTGGCGGCGCTCGCCCTGACCGGCGCGGCCGGCTGGCTCATGGTCGGCGCGGCGCAGGTGGTCATCTGGTGCGCGCTGGGGGTCAGCGGGCCGAACGAGATGGGCTACCGGCAGGCCGTCACCCCGGACCGCCTCCAGGGCCGGATGAACGCCACCATCCGTTCGCTGAACTGGGGCATGCTGACGATCGGCGGCCCGCTCGGCGGGCTGCTCGCCAAACACCTCGGCTACCGGGCGACGATCGGGGTCGCGGTCGCCGGCATGGCGGTCGCCGCCACGGTCGCGGTGCTGTCGCCGGTGCGCACCGCCCGGCATCCCGACGCGGAGCCGCAACCGGTGCCGGAGCCCGCCGGGCGGGAGTGACGCCGGCGACGGTATTCGGTTGCCGGCCGGCCCGTCGGCGGATTGGCTCGGCGGATGGCCGACATCGACGCGTACTTCATCTGTGCCACGCCGCGGACCGGCAGTTCGCTGCTGTGCGGCCTGCTCGCGTCCACCGGGGTCGCCGGCCGGCCGGAGGCGTACTTCCGGGTGCCGGACGAGGCGAGCTGGGCCACCCGTTGGGGGCTGGCCGCCGACTGGAGCTACGACGACTACGTCGGGGCGGCGCTCGCGGCCGGCCGTACCGGCAACGGGGTGTTCGGGGCGAAGCTGATGTGGGGGACCCTCGACCGGGTGGTCGAGGGCCTCGCCGGCGGGCACCCGGAGCTGGCCGGCGCGGACGACGCGCTGCTGCGCCGCGCCTTCGGCCGGACCGCCTTCGTGCACCTGCGCCGCGACGACGTGCTGGCCCAGGCGGTGTCCTGGCTGCGCGCCGAGCAGACCGGCGTCTGGTACGTCGGCGACGCGGGCGCGACCGGCCGGGCACCCCGGTACGACCCGGGCGGCGTGGACGAGCTGCTCCGGACCATCGAGGCGCACCAGGCCGCCTGGGACGAGTGGTTCACCGCGTACCGGATCACCCCGCACCGGGTGCGCTACGAGGACCTGGCCGCCGACCCGACCGGGGTGACCCTCGGGATCCTCGACGCCCTCGACCTCGCCCTGCCGCCCGGGGTGGCGGTCCGCCCCCGGCACCGGCGCCAGGCCGACGCGCTCAACGCCGAATGGATCGCCCGCCACCGGCCTCGGACGTGACCTTGCCCACGCTCTCCCCGCGCGACCTGTAGGGGCAGGTCATCCGGCGTTACCCGGCGGTTTAAGGTTGGCGCTGCGAAGTCGTGCCCCGAACCGGGCGCGGCTTCGTAGCGCTTCGCGGGATCCGTGAAGCCCAGCCGGTCCGACGTTCTCCGGGCCAACCGAATCGGATCGGCTGCACCCCACCGCCCGGCCGGCGCGTCCGGCGGGCCAACCCGGAACGGAGTAAGTCCACGCCATGAGCGTGACTACGCAGGATCCTGCTGCCCCGGTAGAGCGCGCGGAACCCGCCCCGCGTGGCCGCCTCGACCGCTATTTCGAGATCACCCGCCGGGGCTCGACGGTCCGGCGCGAGGTGCTGGCCGGGCTCACCACGTTCGCGACGATGGCGTACATCGTCGTGCTCAACCCGCTGATCATCGGCACCGCCCCGGACGCCGACGGCAACCTGCTCGGCATCCCGGCCGTCGCCGGGGTCACCGCGCTGATCGCGGCGCTGATGACGATCATGATGGGCGTCGTCGGCCGGGTGCCGTTCGGCGTGGCGACCGGCCTGGGCCTGAACGCCTTCGTCGCGTACGCGGTCGCTTCCCAGATGACCTGGGCCGAGGCGATGGGCCTCGTGGTGATCGAAGGTCTGATCATCACGGTGCTGGTGCTGACCGGCTTCCGGACGGCCGTCTTCCGGGCCATCCCGGCGGAGCTGAAGGCGGCCATCGCCGCCGGCATCGGCCTGTTCATCGCGCTGATCGGCTTCGTCGACGGCGGCTTCGTCCGGTCCAGCACCGGTGTGCCGCTGCAGCTCGGCTCGGGCAACAACGGCACCCTGCACGGCTGGCCCACGGTCGTCTTCGTGGTCGGCCTGCTGGTCACCGGCATCCTGGTCGCCCGCAAGGTCAAGGCCGGCATCCTGATCGGCATCGTGGCCACCACGGTCATCGCGGTGCTCGTCAACGCGTTCGCCAAGCCCGGCGGGGCCTTCACGGCCGACGGCAAGCCGAACCCGGACGGGTGGCGGCTCAACGTGCCGACCCTGCCGGACCCGCTGGTCAAGGCGCCCGACCTGCACCTGATCGGCAACGTGTCGTTCGGCGCGTTCGCCCACGTCGGGGTGATGACCGCGCTGCTGCTGGTGTTCACCCTGGTGCTCGCCGACTTCTTCGACGTCATGGGCACCACCGTCGGCCTGGCCAAGCAGGCCAACCTGGCCACCGAGGACGGCACCGACATGCCGCGCCTGGGCAAGGTGCTCTTCGTCGACGGTGTCGCCGCGGTCGCCGGTGGCGCGGGCAACGCCTCCTCGGCCACCACGTACATCGAGTCCTCGTCGGGCATCGCGGACGGTGGGCGTACCGGTCTGACCAGCGTGGTCACCGGCGTGCTCTTCCTCGGCGCGCTGCTGCTCACCCCGCTGGTGTCGCTGGTGCCCAGCGAGGCCGCCGGCCCGGCTCTGGTGGTCGTCGGTGCGCTGATGATCCGCCAGGTCAAGGACATCGACTTCACCGACCTGGGCGTCGCGGTGCCGGCCTTCCTGACCATGACGCTGATGCCGTTCACCTACTCGATCACCAACGGCATCGGCGCCGGCTTCGTCAGCTGGGTCGCCATCCGGGTGGCGCAGGGCAAGGCCCGCCAGATCCACCCGCTGATGTGGGCGGTCGCCGTCGCGTTCGTGATCTACTTCGGCATCAACCTGGTCAAGGCCGTCACCGGCGTCAGCTGACCGGTCGCCCGCCGCGCCCCCGCTGCCCCCGGCCCGAGGCAGCGGGGGCGCGGCGTATCCGGATCATGGGTTAGAGTGCCGCCGCGCGGACACGCGACCGTCGTGGGCGCAGGGGAGATGAGGCCATGGACCGCCATGAGCTTCCTTTCCCATGCCCTTTTCCGGGTCGCGCCTCCTGACCTTCATCGCGACCCGGGTCGCTCCACGACCTTGGAGAAATCGCGTTGTTCTTCGATGACCTGACCACCGACCGTCTGGTGCTGCGCCCCTGGCCGGCCGAGGAGGCCGCCGCCGTCGTCGCCGGTGAGCGGCGGCCGCACTGGGCCGCGGACTATCCCGCCGACGGCGACCGCGTGATCGCCGGTCTGATCGCCCGCCGGCCCGACGTGCCGCACGGACACCGCCTGATGATCGAACGGGAGACCGGCCTGACCGTCGGCGCGATCGGGTTGAAGTGGCCGCCCACCGACGGTTCGGTCGAGTTCGGCTACGGCGTGGCGCCGTCCCGGCGCCGCCGGGGCTACACCACCGAGGCCGCCCGCGCGCTCGTCGCGTTCGCGCTCACCCTGCCCGGGGTGACGCGGGTGTACGCCACCGTGGATCCGGCCAACGTGCCGTCCGTTCGCGTGCTGGAAAAGGCCGGCCTGCGCCGGGACGGGACGGTGGCCTCCGACGAGGGGCCGCTGCACCGGTACGTGGCCGAGTAACACCGGATTCGGGGGCGTCCGTCGTGGCCCCGGCGGCAACGGGCGCCCCCGCAGCCGGTCCGGTCGCGGCTTCCCGGCCCAGAGGACCACCGCGGGGCTCGCCGTCGGGGAGGATGGCCGGGCGGGTGACCGTCGACCGCGCGCGGACGGGAGGACTCGGGTGGGCTACGCGGACGTCAACGGCGTACGTCTCTGGTACGAGGTGCACGGGGCCGGCAAGCCGCTGGTGCTGCTGCACGGCGGATACGGGTCGGTGGAGATGTTCGCCCCCATCCTGCCCGCCCTCGCCGCGCGCCGCCGGGTGATCGCGGTCGACCTGCAGGGGCACGGCCGCACCGCCGACGTGGACCGGCCGCTGCGCTACGAGTCGATGGCCGACCACATCGCCGCGCTGCTGGGTCACCTCGACGTGCCGGAGGCGGACCTGCTCGGCTACTCGCTCGGCGGCGCGGTGGCCCTGCGTACCGCGATCGGGCATCCGGCGCTGGTCCGGCGGCTGGTGCTGGTCTCCACCCCCTGCCGGCGGCAGGGCTGGTACCCGGAGGTGCTGGCCGCGATGGCCGCGCAGGACGCGCGGGTCGCCGAGCAGATGCGGGGCACCCCACCCCACGAGCGGTACGAGCGGGTGGCCCCGCGCCCGCAGGACTGGCCGACCCTCTGGGTCAAGACCGGTGAGCTGCTGCGCCGCGAGTACGACTGGTCCGCCGAGGTGGCCGCCCTGCCGATGCCGGTGCTGCTGGTCTACGCCGACGCCGACTCGATCCCGGTGCACCACATGGCCGAGTTCTTCGGGCTGCTCGGCGGCGGGCACCGGGACGCCGGGTGGGACGGCGGCGACCGGCCGGCGTCCCGGCTGGCGGTGCTGCCCGGCCTCACCCACTACGACATCGTCGCCTCCCCGGCGCTGCCCGCCGTGGTGCTGCCCTTCCTCACCCACGAGGTCCGCGCGCCCGGCTGACCAGCCGGCGGGCCAGCACACCACCGAGCAGCAGGGCCGCCAGGCCGGTCCACCACCAGAACCGGCCGCCCACCCCCCACGGCGGGTCGGCCTCGCGGACCCGTCCGGAGTGGATCACCCGGTCCGCCACGTCGATCGCGAGGACCTGTTCCGGCGCGGCGAGCACGGTGGTGGGCGCGGCGGACCCGGGGGCCAGGGCCAGCACCTCGACCGATCGCACATGGCCGTACGCGGTCCGCTGGTCCATCGCCATCGGCTGGTCGAAGCGGGCCGGCGCCGCCGGCTCCGGCCGGTAGCCGACCACCAGCGCGGAGCCGTCCGGCCGCCAGCCGAGCAGCCGGACCGTGGTGACCCCGCTGACGGCGGGCAGCTCCAGCGCACCGAGGTCCCGACCGGTGCCCGGGTCGACCCGACGCAGCCGCCAGCGGGTGCTGTCCGGGTCCCGGCTGACCAGGGTCAGGCTGCCGTCCGGAAGCCAGGCGCCCTTGCCGGCCAGCCCGGTGTCGGGCGGTAGCGGGAAGGAGGAGATGGACCGCCCGTCGACGCCGGCGACCAGCACCTTGTCGCCGATCCGCCAGGCCAGCCGGCTGCCGTCGGGCGAGAACGCCACCGGGCTGTCGAAGATCGGCAACTGCTCGGCCTCGATCAGCCGGACCGCCCGGCCGGTGTCGAGCCGCACCAGGCTCAGCACACACGCGTATGCGCTGCGCTCCGGGGTGGTCGGGACGGTGTCCCGGACCACCAGGGACCTCCCGTCCGGGGCCCAGCCGGCCGGTTCGGTCAGCTCGCTGTCCGGCACCACGCTGGGCAGGTGCCGCCGCACCCCGTCGACCAGGTCCACCAGGTCGATCCGGGGGTGCCGGCTCGACCCGCCCGGCGCGGCGATGCGCCGGCCGTCGGGGGAGAGCAGCACCTTCTCGCCCACCGGTGCCTCGTACCCCACCTGGTAGGTGCGGTAGCGGTCGGCGTCGGCTCCGACGATGCCGATGGTGCCGTTCTCGTCCAGCAGCCCGGTGAGCCCGCGCGCCCGGCCGCTGAAGATCACCGACGCCGGACCGAGCCGGGGCCGGTCGGTGGCGTGCAGCGACCCGAACACCGGCAGGCCGATCCGGTCCGGCAGCGCCGGGCCGTCCGCGCCGGCCGCCGGGTCCGGCCCCGCGCCGCCGCCACGCACGACCAGCGGCACGAGCGCCACCAGCACCAGGACAGCCGCCACGCCCGCGGCCATCCGCCGCCGGGTCCGGCGCGCGGTCCGCACCGCCCGGTCGTGCACCGGATACGCGGGCACCTCGGCCGCCGCCGCCCGCAGCGCCTCGCGCAGCCGTACGCTCATCGCCCGCTCCTCGCCGCCGTCCGCTCCACCAGGTCGGGGACGATTTCGCGGAGCCGGCGTACGGCGTCCCAGCCGTGCCGCTTCACCGTGCCCAGCGAGCAGCCCAACGCCTCGGCGACCTGCGGTTCGGTCAGGTCCTCGTAGAACCGGAGCACCACCACCGCCCGCTGCCGCGGGGTGAGCCGGCGCAGCGCCGCCATCAGGCTCAGCCGCAGCGTGGTGTCCTCGGTGTGGTCGCCGCCGCCCCGCTCGGCCGGCACCGGTTCCAGCCGTTCCGCGACCCGGCGCCGGCGCCACCAGGAGACCTGCTGGTGGTACATCACCCGCCGCGCGTACGCCTCCGGATCGCCGTCGCGGATCCGCCGCCAGTGCCGGTAGGTGCGGGCCAGCGCGGTCTGCAACAGGTCCTCGGCGAGCTGGTGGTCCCCGGTGAGCAGGTACGCGGTCCGGGACAGCGCGGCGGAGCGCTGCACCACGAACTCGTGGAACGTCTCCGACATGCCCACCCCCTCTTCCACTACAGACGCCACCCGTCCGGTCAATGGTTGAGGGGCCGAGCGGGCGGGTGCGGAGACCAGCTCCACACCCGCCTTGGCCGGTCAGATGGCGAAGCCGCCGTCGGCGTCGATCACCGCCCCGGTGACGTACCCGGCGTCGGGACCGGCGAGGTGGGCCACCACGGCGGCGATCTCGGCCGGCGCGGCGTACCGGCCGAGGGCGGTGAGACCGGGCTTGATCCACTCGACATGCCGCAGGCGGCGGTGTCCCGGCCTCTGGACGGGCCGACATGCCGCAATCCGAGTCGATCGACGCGGGCGGCGGTGCGCGGCCGCCCCGACTGTGCGCGGAGCGGCAGGCCGGGCCGGGCCGGGCGGGCCGGGCGGGCTGGTCAGGGCAGCCGACGGGCCAGCCAGGGCAGCAGCGCGTCGCCCTGCAGACGCTGGAACGCCCGGACCGTGGGGATGCCCGGCGGGGGCGGCTGCCGGGCCGCGTCCAGGAAGAACCCGGCCAGCCCGGCCAGCACCCCGGTCACGCCGGCCGGATCGGCGCCGGCGGTGAGCGGCCGGGCCCGCAGCAGGACCTCCGGGTCGTGCCCGCCGTGCACCTGCACGTTGACCAGCACCAGCAGGCTGTCCAGCCAGGCCGGTCCCCGGCAGGCCCACGGCCAGTCGACCACGCTCACCGTGCCGTCCGGCCCGATCAGCAGGTTGTCGGCCCGGATGTCCAGGTGGCACAGGGTCTCCCCGGCCAGCGCAGCGAGCCCCCGCTCGGCGGCGGCGTGCAGCTCCGGCAGCCGGGTCCGGGCCCACGGGTCCAGGTCGGCCGGCGGGTCCTCGGCGATCCGCCGCCAGCCGGCGAAGTCCTGCGCGAGCCGCTCGGCCGCCGTGGGCGCCGCCGCCACCGCCGCCGGGGTGAGCGCGGCGGCCATCGCCTCCAGGGTGGACAGCACGGCGGCCAGCTCGTCGGCGTCCCACGGGGTCGCCGGGTGCCGACCCTCGACGTCGGCGAAGACCAGCGCCACCCAGTCGCCGTCGTCGTAGCTGCCGAGCAGCCGGGGCGCGGGGGTGCCGGACGGCAGGGCGGCGGCGACCAGCGCCTCGCTGCGGTGCATGTGCGGGCTGCGGTCGTTCTGCGCGGGGCTGACCGCCTTCACGAAGGCCCGCCCGCCGCCGGCGGTGCGCACCCGGTCGGCGGTGCCCGGGGAGAAGCCGCCGTGCTGCGACACCGCCACCACCACCCGGTCGCCGAGGATCTCCTCGACCGCGACCCGGACGTGGTCGGGCAGGTCGGTCCAGCCGATCCGGGTCCTCGTTCCGTTCGTCACCACCTCACGGTGCGGGACACCGCCCGCCCCCCACAAGCCGGTTTCCGCCACCCTGTCCGGTTTCGGCGGGCCCGATCGCACGTACGCATGTCCATCCGTGCAGCGGGAAACCGGCGCGTGTCGTCACCTGGGGAGGAGCAACGGATGACGGATGGCACCGGACTGACCATCGGTGTGCTCGGCTCGTACGGCGGTCGCAACCTCGGCGACGAGGCAATCCTCACCGGTCTCCTGGCCGACCTTCGGCGGCACGAGCCGAATGCCCGGATCATCGTCTTCTCCCGGAACCCCGCGCACACGGCGCTGGCCCACCCGGACGTGGAGGCGGTGCCCTGGGAGGGGGTCAGCCGGGCCGACTCGGCCATGATCCTGGGCCAGCTCGACCTGCTCATCCTGGGCGGCGGCGGCATCCTTTACGACAAGGAGGCCCGCCGCTACCTGCGGGTGGTCCGGGTCGCCCAGGAGCGTGGCCTGCCGCTGCTCACGTACGCGGTGGGCGTCGGCCCGCTCAGCGACGGCGTGGACACCGGCATGGTGCGGGAGACCCTGGCCGGGGCGACCGAGGTGACCGTGCGGGACCAGGAGTCCCGGATGGTGCTGGAGGAGGCCGGCCTGCTGAACCCGATCACCGTCACCGCCGACCCGGCGTTCCTGCTGGAGCCGGAGCACTTTCCGGCGAACTGGCTGCGCGAGGAGGGCGTGCCCTCCGGCACGCGGCTGGTCGGATTGAGCGTCCGTGAACCGGGCCGGGCGGCGGAACGCCTCGACGTGGACGGCTACCACCGGCTGCTCGCCCAGATCAGCGACTTCCTGGTGCACCGGATCGACGCGTACGTGCTGTTCGTGCCGATGGAGCGGGACGACATCCGGCACTCGCACGGGGTGATGTCGCACATGATCGCCGCCGAGCGGGGCCGGATCCTGCACAACGACTACTCGCCCCGGCAGGTGCTCGGCCTGATGAAGCACTTCGACCTCGCGGTCGGCATGCGGCTGCACTTCCTGATCTTCGCGGCCATGATGGGCACACCGTTTCTGCCCCTACCGTACGCGGGGAAGGTCTTCGACCTGGCCCAGCGGCTCGGCGTGCCGGCGCTGCGCGGCGTGGAACGCGAGGTGGAGGGCCCGCTGCTGGCCGAGGTGGACCGGCTCTGGGACGAGCGGGACGCGCGGGCCGACGAGACGGCCCGGCGGGTGGCCGAGGTGTGCGAGCAGGCGCGCGGCACCTCGCAGGTCACCCGGGGCGTGCTGGAGAGCCTCCGGTCCCGCACCATGGTCCGGGCCGGCTGAGCGCGGCGGCGTCAGACCGCCGGGCCCCGCCAGGTGTAGACCCACGGGCGGCCGTGCGGGTCGTCCGACTCCAGCTCGTAGATCTGCGCCTCCGACAGGCCCTTCGGGCCGAGGTGGTGGTGGGTCAGCGGCGGGCGGTCGTTGCTGTCCAACTCGACGGTGACCGTCTCACCGTCGGCCGCGCCGCCCACCAGCGGGATCTGCACCGTGGATGCCATGCGCCCATCCTGCCCCCGGTGACAGCCGGTCCGCAGGGGGTTGGCGGGGCAGCGGGCGGGCGTCCGGCGGGACTAGGGTCCGGAGATGGCGGACACCACGATCGACCCCACGCTCGGGCCCGTCCTCGCCCGCACGGGTGACGAGCGGGCCGTGCTCGAATCGTTCCTCGACTTCCACCGGGCCGTCGTGCTGCGCAAGGCGCGCGGCCTCTCCGACGCCGACGCGAGCCGGCGCCTGGTGCCCTCCCTCACCACCCTCGCCGGCCTGCTCAAACACCTGGCGCTGGTGGAGCGGAACTGGTTTCCCTGCCTGTTCGCCCCCGAGCCGGGGGACGTCTACCTCACCACCGAGGAGGAGGCCGAGGCGAGCTTCACCCTCGACCCCGGCGAGACGGTCGAGACCCTCGCGGCGGCCTACGAGGCGGCCTGCGCCCGGTCCCGGGCGGTCGCCGTGCGGTTCGACCTTGATCACGTGGTGCCGCACCCGCAGCTCGGCGAGGTGTCGCTGCGCTGGGTGCTGGTCCACCTGATCGAGGAGACCGCCCGGCACGCCGGGCACGCGGACATCCTCCGCGAGCTGACCGACGGCCGGACCGGGGCGCTCTGAGCCCTAGCCCCGGGGCAGCAGGCCGGACGGATACTCCATCCCGTCGTGCGTGCAGGCGGCGGCGGCCACCCGGGCCGCGTACCGGGCCGCGTCGAGCGGGGACGCACCGCGCAGCCGGGCGGCGATCAGGCCGGCGGCGAACGCGTCACCGGCGCCGTTGGTGTCCACCACCGGGGCCGGCGGCGTGGTCGCCGGCATCCGGACCGGCGGGGTGTCCGGGGCGTGCAGGGTCGAGCCGGCCGCGCCGGAGGTCACCAGCACCGTCCGGGGCGCCAGCTCCGCCGCCACCTTGCCGGCCCGGTCACCGAGCCGGACGTCGCTGACGAAGACCAGGTCGGCCGCGTCCGCGAAGGGCCGGTGGTAGTCGTTCTCGCCGTCCCAGTCGTGCAGGTCGGTGGAGAGCGACACGCCGTCGGCGAGGCCCGCGCGCAGGGTCGGCAGCGCCGCCCGGGCCCAGTCGATGATCGACACGTGCACGTGCGCCGCCTCGCCGAGCAGGGCGGTCAGCTCCGCCTCGGGGACGGGTGCCGGGCCGGACCAGGGGCGCGGGTCGTAGAGCGACATCCGCCGGCCGGCCGGGTCGACCATGTTCACCGACCGGCGGGTGCCGGCCGGAGCGTCAACCAGCACCGTGCGTACCGAGGTGCGGGCCAGCGCGGCCCGGACCACGTCGCCCGCCGGGTCCGCGCCCAGCACGTCGACCAGCCCCACCCGCAGGCCTAGGGCGTGCGCGGCGAGCGCCACCCCAGCGCCGGTGTTGCCGATCCGCAACTCGACCGGCGGGACGAGCAGCGAGTCGGCGGCCGGCAGCGGCAGGGTGGGCACCTGGGCGCGGATGTCGACGCCCAGGCCGCCGATCACGAGCAGATCGAGCATGCCGCCGACGCTAGTCGGCCCGGTCCGCGTCCACCGCCCCGGGCCTGCCCCCCGTCCGGCGCCGGAACGCCGCTATCCTCGACAGTCGTCACGAGGAGGGCGCAGGTGCTGGTCATCCACGGCTCGTGGCTGGTCGGCACCGGTCTCGCCGTCTGGGCGGAGGACAGCGCCCGCCCGGCCACCACGCCGCGCCGTCCCGGCCGGGCACCGCGCGAGCGTCCCCATCCGTTCGCCGCCGACCACGCCGCGCTGGCCGCCGCGCTCGGCGAGCACCCGGGCGAGGCGAGCAGCGTACTGCTCACTCTCCCCACCCGGGCCGGCGCGCCGCTGGACTCGCCCGAGCTGGTCCGGGCCGCCGTCGCGGACCGGGTCCGCGGCCGGGTCACCCTCGCCGGCTGGCGGGCACCCGCCCGGCTGTACGCCCCCGACGCCGCGCTGCCGCTGCTGCGCGCCCTCGACCAGCTCGCCGGGGTGCCCGGGGCCGACCTGCGTCACCTGGCCGAGCTGGCCGACCTCGCCGCCGACCTGGTCACCCGCGGGCGGCTGCTGCCCGGCATCGCCGACCCGTTCCCGGCCTCGTCGCCCGCAGCCCCGGAGACCTCGCCCGGACCCGGATCCGGCCCGGGTGGGCAGGTCGCCCCGAGCCGGCGGGGTCCCCGCCCGGTCGACGCCACCGACGCGGTGACCGTCCGGGCGGTGTGGCGACCGCTGCTCACCGGCCCGGACGCCGCCTGGTCCCGGTCGCTCGCCCTCGCCCTGCCACCGGCGGCCCGGTCCGCCACCCTGACCGCCGCGCCGGCCGTCCGCGCCGCCACGCCGGCCACCTCGGACGTCGTGCCGCCCGCGTCGAATGCCGCGCCGACCGCCGCGGGCCCGCCGGAGCCGGGGGAGCTGGTCGCCGACGCGCTGGACGCGCTGACCGACGCTGCTGCCCGGGCGGCGCTCGCGGAGACGGCGCTGCACCGGGGAATGCGCCCGGGTCCGGTGCCCCGCTGGCTGGCCGCGCTCACCGGACCGGACCGGGTGTTCACCGTCCCGCCGGCCGCGCTGGACACCCTTCGTACCGAGTTGGACGCCTGGCAGCGGGACGCCGCCGGTGGCGCGGTGCGGGCCGCCTTCCGCCTGGTCGAGCCGGCCGTCGACCCGGTGGCCGAGCTGGTCGAGGGAGACGCCTGGCGGGTCGAGTTCGGCCTGCACCCGGCCGACGAACCGGGCCTGGTGGTCGACGCGGCGGACGTCTGGCGGGGGCCGGCTCCCGCGCTCGCCGGCCGGGGGGGCGACCCGCAGGAGACCCTCCTCGCCGAGCTCGGCCGGGCCAGCCGGCTCTGGCCGGAGCTGGACGACGCGCTGCGCACCGCCACGCCCGAGGGGATGGAGCTGGACGCGGCGGGGGCGCACCGGTTTCTCCGGGAGGGCGCGCCGGTGCTGCACGCGGCTGGCTTCGGGGTGCTGCTGCCGTCCTGGTGGCGACGTTCCTCGACGCGGCTCGGCGCCCGGCTGCGGGCGCGCGGGCGGACCGCCCCCGGCGCCGTCGCCGCCACCGCCGGCGGACTCGGGCTGGACGCCCTGGTCGACTACCGCTGGGAGGTCGCCCTGGGCGACCAGCCGTTGACCGCCGACGAGCTCGCTTCGCTGGCCGAGCTGAAGTCCCCGCTGGTCCGGTTGCGCGGGCGCTGGGTGGAGCTGGACCCGAAACGCCTGGAAGCCGGTCTACGGCTGCTCCGCTCGGCCGGCGAGCTGACCGTGGCCGACCTGCTGCGGATGGGCCTGGCCGAGGCCGACCGCCCGGACGAGCTGCCGGTGCTGGAGGTGACCGCCGACGGGGCGCTCGGCGAACTGCTGGCCGGGGAGGCGGAACGGCGGCTCACTCCGGCCGACCCGCCGGCCGGGTTCGCCGGCACGCTGCGGCCGTACCAGCGGCGCGGGCTGGCCTGGCTGGCGTTCCTCCAGTCGCTCGGGCTCGGCGGGATCCTCGCCGACGACATGGGGCTGGGCAAGACGGTGCAGCTGCTCGCGCTGCTCGCCGGGGACCCGCCGGAGGCCGGGCCGACGCTGCTGGTCTGTCCGATGTCGCTGGTCGGCAACTGGCAGCGGGAGGCGGCCCGGTTCACGCCGGGGCTGCGCGTCCACGTCCACCACGGGGCCGAGCGGGCCCGGGGCGAGGAGTTCGCCGCCGCCGTGCACGCCGCCGACCTGGTCCTGACCACCTACTCGGTGGCCGCCCGGGACGCGTACGACCTGGCCGGCACCGACTGGCACCGGGTGGTGGTCGACGAGGCGCAGGCGATCAAGAACGCGGCCACCCGGCAGGCCGAGGCGGTCCGGTCGCTGCCCGCGCGGCATCGGATCGCGGTCACCGGCACCCCGGTGGAGAACCGCCTCGCCGACCTCTGGTCGATCATGCAGTTCGCCAACCCCGGCCTGCTCGGCCCGGCGGCCACCTTCCGCAAGCGGTTCGCCGAGCCGATCGAGCGGCACGGTGACGCCGAGGTGGCCGGGCGGCTGCGCCGGATCACCGGCCCGTTCGTGCTGCGTCGGCTCAAGACCGACTCGTCGATCATCTCCGACCTGCCGGAGAAGCTGGAGATGGAGGTGCTCTGCAACCTCACCGCCGAGCAGGCGGCGCTCTACCGCGCGGTGGTCGACGACATGATGGCGAAGATCGAGTCCAGCGACGGGATGGAACGCCGTGGCCTGGTGCTGGCCACGATGACCCGCCTCAAGCAGGTCTGCAACCACCCGGCGCAGCTGCTGCACGACGGCTCGGCCCTGCCCGACCGCTCCGGCAAGCTGGAACGGCTCGAGGAGATCGTCGACGAGGTGCTCGCGGCGGGGGAGAAGGCCCTGCTCTTCACCCAGTACGCCGAGTTCGGCGGGATGCTGCGCGGGCACCTGTCGGCCCGCACCGGCCGGGAGGTGCTGCTGCTGCACGGCGGGGTCGGCAAGGCCGAGCGGGACGCCATGGTGACCCGGTTCCAGTCCCCGGCCGGCCCGCCGCTGTTCGTCCTCTCCCTCAAGGCCGGCGGCACCGGGCTCACCCTGACCGCGGCGAACCATGTGGTGCACGTGGACAGGTGGTGGAACCCGGCCGTGGAGGACCAGGCCACCGACCGGGCGTTCCGGATCGGGCAGCGCCGTCGGGTGCAGGTCCGCAAGTTCGTCTGCGCCGGCACCGTGGAGGAGAAGGTGGCCGCGATGATCGCGGACAAGCGCAGCCTGGCGCAGCAGGTGGTGGGCGCCGGCGAGCAGTGGGTCACCGAACTGTCCACCGACACGCTGCGCGAGCTGTTCGCGCTGGAGTCCGGGGCGGTGGTCGAGTGAGTCCCCAGGAGCGGCCCCGGTTCGCGGAGTTCGGCCCGCCCCGGCGGGTCGACGGCGGGTTGAAGGCGCGCAGCACCCGGGGTGCGATCGGGCGCTCCTGGTGGTCCCGGCGGTTTTTGGAGGTGTTGGAGTCCTTCGCGCTCGGCACCCGGCTCACCCGGGGCCGGGCCTACGCGCGCCGGGGTCAGGTGCTCCGGCTCGACGTCGCCCCCGGTCTGGTCACCGCCGACGTGCAGGGCTCACGGGCGGATCCGTACCCGGTGCGGATCGGTCTGGCGGCGTACCCGGACGAGGTCTGGGACCGGATCGAGGCGGACCTGGCCGGTCAGGCGTTCTTCAGCGCCCGGCTGCTCGCCGGTGATCTGCCCCCGGAGCTGGAGGACCTGTTCGCCGCCGCGGGCGCGCCGCTCTTCCCGGCGGACGTCGAGGAGTTGGAGCAGCACTGTGGCTGCCCCGATTTCGCGGTGCCGTGCAAGCACCTGGCGGCCACCTTCTACCTGCTGGCCGAGGCGTTCGACGCCGACCCGTTCCGGCTCCTGCACTGGCGCGGCCGGGACCGGGCCGAGCTGCTCGGCCGGCTGCGTACGCTGCGAGGCGGCAGCGCCATTCCGGACGGTGCACCGGCCGACCGGGCGGCGGCGCGGGGCGCGCCGGTCGGCCCGGCGGACGGCCCGCCCCGGCCCGAGCCGGTCCTGGGTGCGGGTCGGGTGCTCGGCGGCCTGCCGCCGGCCCCGCCGGCCGACGAGGTGGACCGGTTCTGGCTGCCCCCGGTGCCGCTGCCCGACCGGCCGCCGACCCTGGCGACCGGACCGGAGCTGTTGCTGCGCCAGCTCGCCCCGCCCGGGGCCGAACTCGGCGGGCCCGGCCTGGGCGAACGGCTGCGCCGGGCGTACCGGGAGTTCGGCCGCCCCCGGCCGCCGGCCGAACCGGACGATCCGGCCGCCGCGACCCCGTCATAGCCAGCGCCGCCGGAACCGCCACATGAGCCCGGCGTTGGCCACCAGCACCAGGGCGCAGATCGCGCCGGCCAGTCGTCCGGCGAGTACGGTCATCGCCGGCAGCGAGGCCCACAGCACGATCGTCAACAGCATCAGGTACCGGCCGCGGCGGCCCCTGGCCCGGTTGTCGAGCCGGGCGAAGAACTGCGGGTCGCTCTCCCTCAGCTGGCGGGTGATCTGCTCGAACCTGCGCTGATCCTCTTTGCTGAGCATGGCGGTGCCTTCCCCTCACGGCTTCAGCGGTCCGGCGGCATACCCGCAACGGCGGCGGGTCACGCGCCGCTCCCGCTGCCACTTTCGCCGGCCGCGCGGGCGGTGCGGATCTGGTGGGCGAAGGACCTCAGGATGGGCTTACCGCCGCCTTAACTTTCGCTGTACGGCCGAACGGCGCAGATAGCGCCGCGACGGCGGCAAACGTTACGTCCGGGCGTTCGGCGTCCGGATCGGCCCTGCTCCGGACGCCCGGTGGGTTACCGGGGCGTAGCGCCCGCGCCGGAGGCGGGCTGAGCGGTGTCTTAAGTGCCCTCGTCGGTGCCGTCGGCGCGCCTTGAGCGGCCGGGAGCGGCTGGCTACCTTCCCGGACAACTTCTCCGGCAACCGTCGCCGCCCCCTCCGTCCCATCGGTCGTAGGGCGTGCCGGCGCTCGAAGAAAACGGGACAGGTAAATGGCCGACCGCAACGTGCCACCGCGTCGATCCCGGGACGACCGCGGCTGGGACGGATACCAGAACCCCCTCCCGGACCGGTACCACCTGGACAACGCCTCGCCCTACGCCGCGCCCTACGCCGGGCCCGACGGCCACCTCCCGCCGACGTCGGCGACCCAGGGGCCACAGTGGGTCGGCCCGGACGGCTTCGGCTCCACCGGCCACGTCCCGTCGCCCATCGGCGGACTGCCCGACCTGGACGATGACGACGAGCCGCGCGGCGGCCGGCGCCGGGCCCTCGCCGCCCTCGGCGCCGCCGCGGTGGTCGCCGGCGGTGCGGCCCTGGCCATGTCCCCGCGGGTGCGGGGCCTGTTCGGCGACGACCCGGTCGGTGACGCCACGGGTACGGCGGCCACCGACGGCACCGCCGCCCGGCCGAGCGGGCAGCAGCCGAGCACGGTGCGCACCTACACCGAGCAGAACGAGAGCTACACGGGGTCCCGGGCCGGTGCGGCGCTGAAGCGCAACTCGCCGTCCGGCGGCCGGGTCTTCGCCGGCCCGGCGGCCGCCGCGGCCGCCACCGAGGTGACCGTCAAGACGGTGCTGGCCAAGGATCCGGTGCGGCACCTGGCCAGCCGGGCCACCTTCGGGATCACCTCGAAGGTGCTCGCCGACATCAAGCGGCTGGGCATCGACGACTGGCTGCGCCAGCAGCTCGAACCGGAGAAGATCGCACCCACCGCGGCCGAGCTGAAGCTGGCCGACCTGCCGTCGCTGAAACTGACCCCGCGGCAGCTGCGCGACCAGCGGGGCGTCGACCCGGCGCGGGAGACGGTCGACGCCACGATCGCCCGGCAGATCTGGTCCGACCGTCAGCTCTTCGAGGTGATGGTCGACTTCTGGAACGACTTCCTGCACGTCGCCGCCGACTTCGACGGCGGCGGGATCCATCGCAACGCCTTCGACCGGGACGTCATCCGCAAGCACGCCCTGGGCAGCTATCCGGACATGCTGGTGGCCGCCAACAAGCACCCGGCGCTGCTGCTCTACCTGAACCAGAACGACTCCCGCAAGGACGCGGTCAACGAGAACCTGGCCCGGGAGAACCTGGAGCTGTACTCGGTCGGCGTCGACGGCGGCTACACCGAGAAGGACGTCCGCCAGGCGGCCCTGTTGCAGACCGGCCGGGGGGTCGAGAACACGAAGTACGTCTTCCGCGCCGAACGGCACTACCTCGGCAAGGTGAAGATCCTCGGCTTCAGCCACGCCAACGACTCGGCCGACCCGAAGACCGCCGATCAGGTCATCGACCAGTACGTCCGCTACCTCGCACTGCACCCGTCGACCGCCGGGTACGTGGCCCGCAACCTGGCCACCCGGTTCGTCTCGGACACCCCGCCGAAGTCCCTCGTGGACCGGCTGGCCAAGGCGTACGCCACCAACCGCGGGCAGATCCGGCCGGTGCTGGCGACCCTGTTCAGCTCCTCGGAGTTCTGGGCCGCCGTCGGCCAGAAGGTACGCCGTCCGATGGAGTACCTGGTCGCCACGTACCGGGTGCTCGGGGTGGGGCCGAACGCGTCCCCCGGCTTCCAGGGCGACGGCAGGCGGACCGCGTTCGCCGAGGGGCTGCGGCAGGTCCAGGACAAGCTGCGCCAGTTGGGGCAGTACCCGATGGGCAAGCCCACCCCGGACGGGTACGCGGACGTCTACGTCGCCTGGACCTCCGCCGGGACCATGGTCGACGGTTGGAACGAGGCCGGTGACCTGCTCGCCGGTTTCCGGAACGAGTTCACCTACGCCGAGCCGGAGCGGTTGGTGACGAAGCCGCCGGCGACCGCCGGGGCGTACGTCGACGCGTTGGCCCTGCGGCTGGTGCACCAGAAGCTGAGCGCCCGGGAGAAGGCGCTCGTCCTCGGCGTCGCCGGTGTAACGGCGAGCACCAAGGTCGACGCCACCTTCAACGGGGCTGTCGTCGCGGTAGCGCGGACGATCCTCGCGTCCCCCCAGCACCACCTCCGGTGAGGCATTCGATGGAGATGAGCGTGAACCCCTACCCCCTGCACCCCGGATGCCCCGACCTGCGGCGGCTGGCCGACAACCCGGCCGACGCGCTGCTGCGCGCGGAGGCGCGGACCGTCGCGGCCGAGAACGCCGCCGAGGCGGACCGCTACCGCCGGCTGGAGGAACTGGAGGAGGCCCAGCAGGACGGCCGGGGCGTCACCCGGCGTACCTTCGTGGCCGGTGCCGCGGCCACCGCCACCGCCCTGGCCACCGCCCAGTTCGTCACCACCTCGGCGTCGTTCGCCGCGACGAGCACCGGCACCCTGATCCACGTCTTCCTCTACGGCGGACTGGACGGGCTGAGCCTGGTCGCCCCCACCGACGACCCGGTGCTGGCCAAGGTCCGCCCCGATCTGCTGCTCGGCAACGACTCGCTGGCGATCGGCCGCGGGTTCAAACTGACCAGCGCCTTCGCGCCGCTGGAGCAGTGGCTCAAGGCCGGGCAGCTCGGCTTCGTCCCGGCGGTCTCCGACCCCCGGCTGTCCCGTAGCCACTTCCAGGCCGCCGACGCCTGCAACCTCGGCGGGCTGCCCAGCGAGACCGGGGGCCGGGGTTGGCTGGACAGCCTGGTCGACGCCCTCGGCAAGGGCACCGCGTTCCGCAGCGTCGGCATCGGCAGCACGCTGCCCCGCTCGCTGGTCGGCGTGAACGGCGCGCTCGCCCTCAACAGCGTCGGCGAGCTGCGACTCAACGGTGACAACCGGTACCGTGCGGCGACCGAGAAGGCGATCCGCGGCCTGTTCACCGGGATCAACCACCCGGTCGAGGACGCGGTGCAGGAGGGGATGGGCGCGCTGGCCACCGCGCAGAAGCTGGCCGCGAAGCCGTACCAGCCGGCGACCGGGGTGACGTACCAGGGTGTCGGGCGGGCCTTCCAGCAGCTCGCCCAGCTGATCAAGGGAGGGGCGAACGTCCGGGTCGCCACCGTCGGCATGGGCGGCTACGACACCCACGAGAACCAGGGCACCGGCGCCGGCGGGCAGCTCTGGCGCCGGCTCAACGAGCTGGCCACCGCGATGGCCGCGTTCTTCACCGACCTCGGCGACCGGGCCGCCGACGTGACGATCATGGTGTCCAGCGAGTTCGGCCGGCGGGTGGCCTCGAACCAGGGCGGCACCGACCACGGGCACGGCGGTGTCATCACCGTGCTCAGCGGGCGTAAGCTCGCCGGATCCCTGCTCGGGTCCTGGCGCGGATTGAACGAACTGGACAGCGGGGACGTACCCGAATACAACAACATGTTCAACGTCTACGGATCCGTCGCTCAGGGGCGATTCGGCCTGACGGCGGCCCAGGTGGACAAGATCTTCCCTCGGCAGAAATTCACCCCCATGAAGTTGTACGCGTGACATACCACGACACTTACGACACATACACCGGCGGCCGCCATACGAGGATTGATCCCTCGTACGGCGGCCGGCCCGCGCGCCCCCCGCAGCCTGCCCCGGCGCCCCCGCCGCCGGTGCCCGATCCGGCCGTACCCGCGCACCTGGGCCTGCCGCGGCGCGGGCCCGGCGCCCGGCGCGCCCTGGCCGCGCTCTTCTGGGCCGGCCTGGTGCTCAGCGTGCTGCCCTGGTGGCTCAACACCCCGGCGGGCGGCCTGGCCGCCACCGGTGACGTACTGCTGGCCGTCGGCCGGATCACCGGCCTGATCGGCGGCTACCTGCTGCTGGTCCAGGTGCTGATGATGAGCCGGCTGGCCGTGCTGGAGCGCTGCCTCGGCGGCGAGCGGATCTCCCGCCTGCACCGGGACGTGGGCGCCACCCTGCTGGTCGCCGTGCTCGCCCACCTGGCCACCCTGCTGGTGGCCTACGCCGAGGCCGAGCAGCACTCGATCTTCGGCGAGATCGGGGTGATGCTCAGCGACTACGAGGACATGGTCTCCGCGTTCGTCGCCACCGGCATCCTGGTCGTGGTCGCCCTCACCGCGATCCGGGCGATCCGCACCGTGCTGCCCTACGAACTCTGGTACGTGCTGCACCTGTCCAGCTACGCGGTACTGGTGTTCGGCTACGCCCACCAGTTCAGCAACGGCGCCGAGCTCTACCCGAAGGGCCCGGTGCGCACCGGTTGGTACGCCGCGTACCTGCTGGTGATCGCCGCGCTGGTGTGGGGCCGGCTGGTCGCGCCGCTGCACTTCAACCTGAGGCACCGGCTGCGGGTGGCCGAGGTGGTGGCGGAGAGCCGGGACACCATCTCGATCTACCTGACCGGCCGCGACCTCGAGTCGCTGCCGATGCTCGGCGGGCAGTACTTCCGCTGGCGCTTCCTCGCCCTCGGCAGCTGGTGGCAGTCCCACCCCTTCTCGCTCTCCGCCGCGGCGAACGGCCGCTGGCTGCGGCTCACCGTGAAGGTGGTCGGCTCGCACACCGCCGACCTGCGCGACCTCGACGCGGGCACCCGGGTGTGGGCGGAGGGCCCGTCGGGCACCTTCACCGCCGCGCACCGGACCCGGCAACGGGCGCTGCTCATCGCCGGCGGCAGCGGCATCGCCCCGCTGCGGGCCATGCTGGAGGAGCTGCCGCCCGGCACGGCGGTGATCTACCGCGCCCGTACCCCGCAGGACGTGCTGCTGCATCACGAACTCGACTGGATCGCCCAGACCCGGCAGGCCTCGGTCTGGTACGTCATCGGCTCCCGCCACGAGCCCGGCCCCCGTCAGGTGATGAGTCCCGAGGGGCTACGCCGGCTGGTGCCGGACGTGACCCGGCGGGACGTCTACCTGTGCGGCCCGTCCGGCCTGATCGACGAGGCCGTCCGGGTGCTGCGGCAGGCCGGCGTGCCCCGACGGCAGATCCACCAGGCCACGTTCGAACTGTAGGAGAGGTCTCACGATGCGTCGCGCGCTTCTCGCGATCACCGGGCTGGCGGCCAGCACCACCGCGCTGGTGGTGCTCAAGGGCTCGCCGGGCGCCGGTCAGGCCGCCCAGGCGCTCCCCGGTGACCAGCCGCCGGCCGTGCCGGGCGGGGTCGACCCGGCCGGCGCCGCCGGTCCCTCGGCCGCCGTGCCGGCCCCCTCCGCCGCCGGCACGAAGCCGTCGGCGAAGCCGAGCGCGAGCGGCACCCGGAGCGCGGACGCCAAGCCCACCGCCACGAAGACGACCGCCGCCCCGAAGACCACCACCGCCGCCCCGAAGCCGGCGACCCGGACCCTCTACGGCCCGACGGTGAGCTACAAGTACGGCTCGCTGCGGGTGCAGATCACCGTCTCCGGCACCAAGATCGTCAACGCGACGGCGACCGGGATGCCGAGCAGCGGCGAGTCCGGCCGCAAGAGCGACGACGTGCAGAGCGCCTACAGCGGTACCTCCGGGCAGGTGGTGCAGAAGCAGAGCGCCAACCTGAACACCGTCTCCGACGCCACCTACACCAGCAACGCCTACAAGCAGTCGTTGCAGAGCGCGATCAACCAGATCTGACGTGGCGGAGCAAACGGCGCGGCCGGGGCTGACCCGGGTGGAGCAGGTGATGGGTACGGCGATCAGCCTCGATCTCGCCGACGAGCTGCCACCCGCGCGGCTGGCCGAGCTGGCCGACCGGACCTTCGACTGGCTGCGTGCGGTGGACGCGCGGTTCAGCACCTACCGGGACGACAGCGAGGTCTGCCGGCTGGACCGGGGCGAGCTGCGGCTCGCCGACGCCTCCGCCGACCTGCGGCTGGTGTTGGAACGCTGCGCCGACCTGTGGGCCGCCACGGACGGCTGGTTCGACGCGTACGCCACCGGTCGGCTCGACCCGTCCGGCTACGTGAAGGGCTGGTCCGCGCAGGTCGCCTCGGACCGGCTGGTCGCCGCGGGAGCGCCGAACCACTGCCTGAACGCCGGCGGTGACGTGGTGGTCCGCGGGCTCTCCGCGACCGGGGAGCCGTGGCGGATCGGGGTGCGCCACCCCGACGACTGGTCGTCGGTCTGCCTGGTGCTCGCCGGCACGGACCTCGCGGTCGCCACCTCCGGAGTGCATCACCGCGGGCACCACGTGATCGACCCGCGTCGCGGCGAGCCGGCCCGCGGGCTGCGGCTGGTCACCGTGGTCGGTCCGGATCTCGGCGACGCCGACGCGTACGCCACCGCCGCGCTGGCCATGGGGGAGTCCGGTCTCGGCTGGCTCGATCGTCTGGACGGCCACCTGCACGCCGTCGTCACCGACGACGACCGGCTGCTGCACTCCACCCGGCTTCCGCTGGTCGACTGATTCCCGAGGGTGGCGGGCGTCGGGAATCAGCGCAGCGGGCGGTGGTCGATGGCCGGGCGGGAGCCGGTCGGGCGGGGCCGGCCGGGTCGGGTCCCCCAGGGCCGGGTCGCACCCCAGCGGCGCGGACGGCGATGGGGCCGTGAAGGCTCGGTGCCGCCGGTGTGGCGGGCCGCGTCGTCCCTGGACATCGTCAACCCCCGCTCTGGCGCGTGCGCGCCGTCGCCGTCACCGGTTCAACGACCGCGGCGCCGGGGAGGACGCTGCCTCCGGAGCCGCCGGTCAACGGCCGCGCCGGGGGAGCGGAAGGTGGCCGGGGAGCAGGTCGGAGGTGAGCGTGACCCCGGCCGACCGTAACGCCTCGATCAGCGCGTTCTGCACCAGGTAGGAGTCGGGCAGCTGCCAGTGGGCCTGTTCCGGGGCGACCGCCCAGCGGACCGTCCCCTCGGGCAGCCGGGTCGGCGGCGCGGCGATCCACGAGCCGGGGCCGTGCCGGACCACGTGGAAGCAGTGCTCCAGCTCCGGCCGGAGCGGGTCACCCGGACGGACCAGGAACATCCAGCGGCCGGTCGGGGTGACCAGGACCGGCCCGCGGACTCCGGGCCCCGCCGGATGGGTGGCGACCGCGTCCAGTACCCGCCGGCCGAAGTGGGCGGCGACCTCCAGCACGTCGAACGAGCGCCCGGTGGGCAGCAGCACCGCGTGCGGCCGGTCGCGCCACCAGGTGGCCACCCGGGCCGGATCGGTGCTCGCCGCGTGTTCCCAGTTCTCCAGCGCCGGGTGGCAGCCGACGGTGGGGCAGCCGGCCCGGCCGCAGACGAAGCGGCGGTTCGCCAGGCATGCGCCCGGGGTCACCGCCCAGCCGTGCAGCGCGTAACGGACGGCGACCCGGCGCAGCCGGACGCGTTCCAGGGACGGCAGGTGGGTCACGCGCGGTCCGACATTCCCCCACATGTTCGCCTCATCCCCTCTTTGTCCTGTTTGGACGCCGCGATGTAACACTTCGAACGCCGTCACTGCTGTAAACAACAGTCGTTGAGCTGACAAGCGGCTGATGCAACTTGCACGGAAACTACGAGGATTGGCCGTACGGCTGACGTACAGACTGTGCGACCAGCGAAAACCTGAATACCGACGGACCGTTGCGATGGTCGACCGGGGGGAGATCAGCCGGACGCGGGCAGGGGGAGGGGCGCAAAGATGGACGAATTGCCCATAGGCCGTCGAGTGGCCTACTGGCGCAGCCGGCGAAAGATGTCCCAACAGGTCTTCGCCGACCGCCTCGGCAAGTCCAAGAGCTGGGTGGACAAGGTCGAGCGCGGCGTCCGGCGGCTGGACAAGTTCTCCGTGGTCTACGAGATCGCCGACATCCTCGAGCTCGACGTCCAACTGCTGCTCGGCAAGGACCCGGAGCGGCGTTCCGACGCCCTCACCTGCATCGATCAGATCGAGGTCGAGGAGATCCGGGCCGCGCTGGAGCGATACGACTCGATGAGCGCGTACTTCGACGCGGCGCCCTACCCTCCGCCGCTGGCGGACCTGCGCAAGGCGGTCAACCACGCCTGGCTCACCTACCAGTACGGCCGCTACGGCCTGCTCACCCGCGCCCTGCCCAAGCTGCTGCGCGAGGCCCAGGCCGCCGACGCCGGCCACGACGGCGACCAGGCCCGGGAGGCCGCCCACCTGCTCGGGCAGGTCTACCAGATCGCCTCCTCGGTGCTCCGCAAGCTCGGCGAGTGCGACCTGGCCTGGCTGGCCGCCGACCGCTCGATGGCGGTCGCCCAGCGGGCCGACGACCCGCTGCTCGCCGGCATCGCCACCACCCGGGTCTGCAACGCCCTCGTCGCCATGGGCCGCCCCCGCCCGGCGCTCGAACTCAACGTCCGGATCGCCAACCGGCTCGCCCCCGGCGGCGGCAACGACGTCACCCCGGAACGCCTCTCCGTCTACGGCATGCTGCTGCTCCAGGGCGCGATGGCCGCGGCCCGGACCGGCGACTCCGCCACCGTCGACGACCTGCTCGGCGGTGCCCACGAGGCGGCCACCCTGCTCGGCGGCGACCAGAACCACTACTGGACCTCCTTCGGCCCGACGAACCTGCAGCTGCACCGGGCCGCCGCCGCGGTCGAGCTGGGCGACGGCGGCCGGGCCGTGGAGACCCACCACGGCATCCCCGAGCCGGCGTTCAACGCCCTGCTGCCCGAGCGCCGCGCGCACCACCTGCTCGACCTGGCCCGCGGCTACGCCCAGATCGGCGACGTCGCCCACGCCGGCGAGATGCTGCTGCGCGGCGACCGGCTCGCGCCCTCCGAGATCCGTTGCCGGCCGATCGCCCACGAGGTGATGTCGGACGTGCTCCGTCGCACCCGGGGTGCGCCGCCTTCGCCGATCGCGGAGTTGGCTGAGCACATGGGAGTCGGGGTATGAGCGAGCGCATCGTCGGGCACGGCGCGGTCCTGCCTCGTGTCGGCGCCGACCGCCGGGAGGCGGCGGCATGAGCGCGGGTCCGGTCGGATGAACGGTCCGCACACCGCCGACGCGCACCCTCGGGTGCTCTACGTCATCGCCTGCGGCTCGCCGCTGGCCCGCAACGTCGGCCGGCTGGTCGACCTCGCCCAGCGGGACGGCTGGGACGTCTGCGTCGTGACGACGCCGGACGGTGCGAAGTTCGTGGACCGGGCCGCGCTGGCCCGGCAGACCGGTCATCCGGTACGCACCCACTACAAGAACCCGGGCGACCTGGACGTCCTGCCCCCGGCCGACGCGATGCTGGTCTGCCCGGCGACGGTCAACACGGTCAACAAGTGGGCGGCCGGCATCACCGACACGCTCGCCCTGGGCCTGCTGGTCGAGGCGCAGGGGCTCGGGGTGCCGATGGCCGTCGTCCCGTACACGAACACCGCCATGGCCGCGCATCCGGCGTTCCTCGCCGGTCTGGCCCGGCTGCGCGAGTGGGGCGTGCGGGTGGTCTTCGGCGAGCAGGTCGTGCGGCTGCACCCCCCGGGCACCGGGGAGCACCACCTGGACGCCTTCCCGTGGGCGGTGGGCCTTGCCGCGCTGGGCGGCGCGCAGCGCCCGGTCGCCCCGGTCGGCTGAGCCGGCCCGGCCGGGCCGGTGGGACGGGTTCCCGCCGGCCCGACCGGCTGCGCGGTGGGCGGCACCGCCCCGGGATCCCGACCCGATCCGCCACCGGAGCTCGCGTCCGACACCCTGCCCGGCCCGGACGCCGGTAAGCTGGCCGCCCGTGAGCACAACCGGATCCCCAGCCACGGTCGCCGACGTGGTGGCCGCGCTGGACCGCCGCTACCCGCCCGGCTGGGCCGAGGAGTGGGACCGGGTCGGCCTGGTGCTCGGCGAGCCCGCCAACCCGGTGCGCCGGGTCGCCTGCGTGGTCGACGTGGTGCCGGAGACGGTTGACGAGGCGCTCGCCGCCGGGGCCGACATGATCGTCGCGCACCACCCGCTGCTGCTGCGGGGCGTCTCCTCGGTCGCCGCGACCACGTACAAGGGGCGGATCGTCCACCGGTTGATCAAGGCGGACGTCGCGCTGTACGTGGCGCACACCAACGCCGACGTCGCCGATCCCGGCGTCTCCGACGCCCTCGCCGCCCGGTTCGGGCTGACCGGGCTGCGTCCGCTGCACCGTCCGCGTCCCGGCTCGCCGGCCGACGGCCCCGGGCGGGGGATCGGCCGGATCGGCGAGCTGCCCGGCCCGATGACCCTCGCCGAGCTGACCCGGCGCGCCGCCGCGGTGCTCCCCGTCACCGCCTGGGGAGTTCGCGCCGCCGGGGATCCCGGGCGTATGGTTCGTACCCTCGCCGTCAGCGGCGGCTCGGGGGACAGCTTCCTCGCCGAGGCGACCGCCGCCGGGGTGGACGCGTTCCTCACCGCCGACCTGCGCCATCATCCCGCCGGTGAGCACCTCGCCGCCGGTGGCCCGGCCCTGCTGGACGCCGCCCACTGGGCGACCGAACGACCCTGGCTGGACGACCTGGCCGCCCACCTGCGGGACGAGCTGGGCGTCGAGACCATGGTGTCCGACCTGGACACCGACCCGTGGACCGTGCACGCCGCCGCGCCCCGACCGGACGACAAGGAGCCCCGACCGTGAAGGCTGACCCGAAGGTGCAGCGCCGCCTGCTCGACCTGCAGGCGATCGACACCGCCCTCGCCCAGCTCGCCCACCGGCGTCGCACGTTGCCTGAGCTGGCCGAGCTGGAGGCCCTCGCGCGGGAGCTCTCCGCGCTCGAGGACGAGCGGGTCCGCGCCCAGGTGGCCGTCGACGACCTGGACCGGGACATCGCCCGGCTGGAGAAGGACATCGACCAGGTCCGCGCCCGCAAGAGCAAGGACGAGGCCCGGCTCGCCGCGGGCAGCGGCCCGGCCCGGGAGCTGGAGGCGATCCAGCACGAGCTGGTCTCGCTGAACCGCCGGCAGGGCGACCTGGAGGACGCCGAGCTGGAGCTGATGGAGCAGCGGGAGACCGCGCAGGGCGTGCTGGACGGCGTGGAGCGGCGGATCGCCGACGCCCGGGACCGGCGGGCCGCCGCCGAGCAGCGCCGCGAGGAGAGCCTGGCCGAGATCGCCAAGGACGAGGAGTTCAAGCGCGGTGCCCGCCAGCCGCTCGCCGGCGACCTCCCGAGCGACCTGGTCGCCCTCTACGACCGGATCCGCGAGGACACCGGCCTCGGCGCGGCGCTGCTCACCGGCGCCCGCTGCGGCGGCTGCCGGCTGGAGCTCTCCGGCGCCGACCTGGCCCGGATCCGCAAGGCCGCCCCGGACGACGTGGTCCGCTGCGAGGAGTGCCGGCGGATCATGGTCCGGACCAGCGAGTCGGGGCTGTAGCCGTCGTGGCGGTGCGCGCGGTCGTGGTGGAGGCCGACGGCGGGTCCCGGGGCAACCCGGGGCCGGCCGGCTACGGGGCGGTGGTCCGGGACCCGGAGACCGGCGAGGTGCTGGCCGAGCGCTCCGAGGCCATTGGCACCGCCACCAACAACGTCGCGGAATACCGGGGCCTGATCGCCGGGCTGGAGGCCGCTGCCGAGCTGGGCGCGGTCGAGGTCGAGGCGCGGATGGACTCCAAGCTGGTGGTCGAGCAGATGTGCGGCCGCTGGCAGATCAAGCACCCGGGGCTGCGCCCGCTCGCCGCGCAGGCGGCCGGCCTGGTCGGCCGGTTCGACAGCGTCCGGTTCAGCTGGGTGCCCCGGGAGCGCAACAAGCACGCGGACGCCCTGGCCAACGCGGCGATGGACGCCGCCGCCGGCATGGCCCCGACCCGGGCGGCGGTGGAGCCGCCGCGGATCGTGGAGCCGCCGCGCGAGGTCGCCGCGCCCGACTCGGCTGCCCGTGCCGCGGCGCGTGAGGTGGCGGCCCGTGCCGCCACCGGCCGGACGACCGGCACCGACCCGGCCACCACGCCCGCCTCCTGGGAGCCGCGCCCCACCGAGGAGGCCACCCGGCTGATCCTGGTCCGGCACGGGGAGACCGAGCGGACCGTGCAGAAGCGCTACTCGGGCCGCGGAGACGTTCCGCTCACCGATCGGGGTCGGGCCCAGGCCCGCGCCACCGCCGCCCGGGTGGCCGCCCTGGCGCCGTCCGTCGCCGCGGTGGTCAGCTCGCCGCTGGCCCGGTGTACGGCGACCGCCGAGGCGATCGCCGCGCTGGTCGGCAACCCTCCGGTGCGCACCGACGACGACCTGATCGAGTGCGACTTCGGGGTCTGGGAGGGGCGCACCTTCGCCGAGGTGCGCGAGGGCTGGGCCGGCGAGCTGGACGCCTGGCTCGCCTCCACGAGGATCGCCCCGCCGCAGGGCGAGTCGTTCGTCGCGGTCGCCGAGCGGACCGGCCGGGCGGTCGAGCGGTTGGGCAGGGGATACCCGGGGGAGACCGTCGTGGTGGTCTCCCACGTCTCGCCGATCAAGCTGGTGCTGCGCGACGCCCTCGCCGCCGGGGACGCCTTCCTGCACCGGCTCTACCTGGACACCGCCGGCGTCTCGGTGCTGGACCTCTACCCGGACGGCGGCGTCGCGGTCCGCTCGGTCAACGACACCGCCCACCTGATCGACCTCTGATCCCGTGCCGGCCGTCCGGCCGCCCAGCCGCCCGTGATCGCCGTTCGGCGCACACGGGCAGCCGCTCGGCGCACCGGGATCGCCCGGCTGAACGTGACCGCACTCACAGGGTCGTAGCCTCCGGCCGTCACATGGCAAGTTACGACTTCCCGGAGGTGTGTCACATGGCTGCACCAGAACCGGAGGCGCCGACAACGGCGCGATCCAGGGCGAAGGACCACAGCCCCTGGAACTGGTTGCTCTTCATACCGATCGTGGTGCCGCTGATCCCGGCCTTCTTCAACTCCGACTCGCCCCGGCTGTTCGGGTTCCCGCGCTTCTACTGGCTGCAACTGGCCTACATCGTGCTCGGCGTGGCCACCACCACGGTGGTCTACCAGCTGACCAAGAAGCGGGGTGACCGGTGAGCGCGAGGAATGAGCCGGGCCTGCGAGTCCCGCAGTCGCGAACGAAGGTGATGCTGTGATGTGGCGCGATCACCTGACCGAGATCATCATCTTCACGATCCTCTTCCTGCTGGTCAGCGCGATGGGTTTCGTGGCGGCCCGGTGGCGGGCGCCGCGGGACATGGCGCACCTCGACGAGTGGGGGCTGGGCGGGCGCAGCTTCGGCGGCTGGATCACCTGGTTCCTGGTCGGCGGTGACCTGTACACCGCGTACACCTTCGTGGCGGTGCCGGCGCTGATCTTCGGCGCGGGGGCGATGGGCTTCTTCGCCGTGCCGTACACGATCGTCATCTACCCGCTGGTGTTCCTGGTGCTGTGCCGGCTCTGGTCGGTGTCGCACCGGCACGGCTTCGTCACCCCGGCCGACTTCGTGCGCAGCCGGTTCGACTCGCCGGTCCTGGCGCTGCTGGTGGCGATCACCGGCATCGTGGCGACCATGCCGTACATCGCCCTGCAGTTGGTCGGCATCGAAGCGGTGCTCAAGACCATGGGCGTGACCGGCGACAGCGCCGTGGCCCGGCACCTGCCGATCATCATCGCCTTCGCGATCCTGGCGGCCTACACCTACCAGTCCGGGCTGCGCGCGCCCGCGCTGATCGCGTTCGTCAAGGACTCGCTGATCTACATCGTGATCCTGGTGGCGGTCTTCTACCTGCCGTACAAGCTGGGCGGCTGGGGCAGCATCTTCGACGCGGCGGACGCCAAGTTCAAGGCGTCACCGAGCCCGGCCGACGGGATCCTGCTGGGCGCCAACAACCAGCTCCAGTACATCACACTGGCGTTCGGCTCGGCGTTGGCGCTGTTCCTCTACCCGCACAGCCTCACCGGCGTGCTGGCCAGCCGGAACCGGGACGTGATCAAGCGGAACATGTCCGCGCTGCCGGCGTACAGCCTGCTGCTCGGTCTGATCGCGCTGCTCGGCTACATGGCCATCGCGGCCGAGGTGAAGCCGCTGCCCGGGGCCACGGCGGGCAGCGTGGACGGCAACACGGTGGTTCCGCTGCTGTTCGACCAGATGTTCCCCGACTGGTTCGCCGGGGTCGCGTACGCGGCCATCGGCATCGGCGCGCTGGTGCCGGCGGCGATCATGTCGATCGCGGCGGCGAACCTGTTCACCCGCAACATCTACAAGGAGTACCTGAAGCGGGACGCCAGCGCGGCCCAGGAGGCACAGGTCTCGAAGGTGACGTCGCTGCTGGTGAAGGTGGGCGCCCTGGCGTTCATCATCTTCCTCAACCCGCAGTACGCCATCGACCTGCAGCTCATCGGCGGCGTGATCATCCTCCAGACGCTGCCGGCGGTGGCGCTGGGCCTCTACACCCGCTGGTTCCACCGGAGTGCGCTGATCGCCGGCTGGGTGGCCGGCATGGGCATGGGCATGTGGATGCTCTACCAGGTGTCCAGCCCGGCCCGGGCACACTTCGCCGGGTCCGCCTTCCCGCTGTCCAAGTTCGGCTTCGACACCCCGAAGACGATCTACGTCGGCATCGTGGCGGTGCTGGTCAACCTGGTGGTCGCCGCGCTGCTCACGCTGGTGCTGCGGGCGACGAAGGTGGCCGACGGCGGGGACGCCACCTCGCCGGACGACTACTTCGCCGACGAGGGCGACCCGCGGGTCACCCCGGGCACCGAGAGCGACGCGGATTCCGCCCGGGAGCCGGTCGCCTGAGCGGCCCCCCGGCTCGTCCCCGCCCCCCCCTGGTCGGGGACGAGCCGGGTCGCCTCACCCGCGTACCGGTGCCGTCGGCGCCGGTGCCGCACGATCCCCGACCCTCCCCCTCGGTCTTCTCGCAGGGGGAGGGTCGACCGTCGTCAGCGTCGGCGGTTGCGCGCGTCGAGGGCCTCGTTGAGCCGGTGCAGCAGGTCGGCGAGGGTGTCCCGGTCGTCGGGGGCCCAGGCGCCGAGGATGTCGCCGTAGAGCCGGGTGCGGGCGGCGCGCACCGCCGCCATCCGCTGCAACCCGGCGGCGGTGGGCGAGATCACCGTGCCGCGCCCGTCGACCGGGTCGGGGGTACGCGCGATCAGGCCGTCCCGCTGCATCGCGGAGACCTGCCGGGTGACCGTGGAGCCGTCCAGGTTCAGCCGGGCCGCCAGGGCCGAGACGTTCTGCGGGCCGGCCTTGTCCAGGTGCCGCAGGATCACGTACGCGGCGCGGTCCAGCACCCGGTGCTCGGCGGTGCCGGTGGCCCGGCGGGTCGCCTCACCCAGCCGCATGAGCAGGGCGATCTCGGTCTCGATCCGGCCGAGGGTTTCGTCGTCCTGAGCCGATCCGGTCGTGTGGTCGTCCCTCATAGCTGTATGATACAACAGAATTACCTGTACAATACAGCTATCTGGGAGGTTGCGGAGTGGATCGGCGATCCGAACCCAACCGCAGTGCCATCTACGCCACCACGCTGGTGGCCTTCCTCGCCATCGCCGGCATCGCCGTGGTGGACCCGATCCTGCCCGCCATCGGCGAGGCGATCGGGGTCACCGCCTGGCAGGTCGAGCTGCTCTTCACCGCGTACATCGCGGTGATGGCGGTCGGCATGATCCCGGCGACCCTGGCCAGCGGGAAGTTCGGCTTCAAACCCGTGCTGATCACCGGCGTCTCGGTGGTCGGCGCGGCCGCGATCCTCGCCTCGTTCAGCAACGACATCGTGCAGCTCTCCGCGCTGCGCGGCGTCTGGGGGCTGGGCAACGCGATGTTCTTCGCCACCGCCATGGTGGTGCTGGTCAACCTCGCCAACGACCGGGAATGGGTGGTCGGTCTCTTCGAGACCGCGCTCGGCCTCGGCTTCGCCGTCGGACCCCTGATCGGCGGCCTGCTCGGCGAGGTGAGCTGGCGACTGCCGTTCTTCGTCTGCGGCGTCTTCATGGTGCTGGCGCTCGCCGTCGCCTCGCGCCGGCTCCGCGAGCCGGCCCGCAAGCAGGCCCCGGTACGCCTCGGCCAGATCTTCTCCACCTACCGCAAGCCGGCGTTCATCACCCTCTGCGTGGTCACCGCCGCGTACAACTTCGTCTTCTTCGTGGTGCTCGGTTACACACCGCTCTACCTGCACCTCGACGTCATCCCGCTGGGGCTGGCCTTCACCGGCTGGGGCCTGGGCCTGGCCGCCGGCATCCTGGTGATCGGCCACCGGCTGGCCCACCGGATCGGCGCGGTGCAGACCGTCGGCGTCGCCATCGCCGGCCTGCTGGTCTGCATGATCCTCTTCGCCACCTCCACCGGCACCGCCATGTCGCTGGTGGTGCTGGTACTCGCCGGCCTGTTCATGGGCCTGGCCAACGCCAACCTCACCGACCTGGCGCTCGGCCTCGGCTCCAGCGACCGCCGCGTCGCCACCGGCGCGTTCAACCTGGTCCGCTGGGGCGCCGCCGCGCCCGCCCCGATCATCTCCGGCAAGCTCGCCGAGCACGGCCTGGCCCTGCCGTTCTGGGTCGGCTTCGGGGTGCTCGCCGCCGGCGTGCTGGTCTACCTCGCCTTCGCGCACGTGATGGCCGCCGGCTACGGCGAGCGGCTGCTCTGGTCGCGGTGGAACTCGGCCGCCCGGCGCAACGAGCACGCGCCCGAGGAGCCGGTCGGCGAGGCGTACTGACCTTCCCCTCGTGGTGGGCGGACCGCCCCGGCGCAGCGTCGCGCCGGGGCGGTCCCTCGTCCGGGCGGAAGGTCAGCCCAGGGCGCGGTAGAGCAGGTAGAGACCGATCACCGTGCCGAACACCACGATGACGGTCTTCAGCACCACCGGCGGCAGCCGCCGCACCAGCCGGGCGCCCAGGTACCCGCCGACCAGGGTGGCCGGCGCGACCACCGCGACCGCCGCCCAGTCCACCGGGCCGAAGAGCGCGAACACCACCAGCGTGGTCAGCCCCACCACGGCCGAGAGCAGGTTCTTGATGGCGCTCACCCGGGCCAGGGTGGAGTCCAGCACCAGGGCCAGCCCGGCCACCAGCATCACGCCGAGCGCGGCACCGAAGTAACCGCCGTACACCGTGCCGAGCGCGACCATCGCCTGCACGGTGACGGTACGGCGGCGCGGGCTGAGGTCGGCCGGGTGGCCGACCAGCCGGCGCAGCGGGTCCTGAAAGGCCAGTACGGCGGTCGCGCCGAGCACCAGGAACGGCACCACCAGCTCGAACGCCCGCGCCGGGGTGGCCAGCAGCAGCACGCAGCCGACGACCGTGCCGAGCACGGCCGTGGGCAGCAGGCTCCACAGTCGGCGACCGTGCGGCAGGTCCTGCCGGCTGCCGGCGACGCTCGCCAGGTAGCCCGGAAAGACCGACACCGAGTTGCTGACGTTCGCCGGGACCGGGGGCAGGCCCGTGGCGATCAGCGCCGGGAAGGTGATCAGGGAACCGCCCCCGGCCACCGCGTTCACCGTGCCCGCGGCGAGACCGGCGGCGAGCAGGAGCGCGGCGTCGGAGAGGTTCATGGTTACCGGAGGCTAGTACGCCCTGGCCGGAACTCAACTTTTCGCTACCCTGCCGCGTCGTTCTCTGCGACCGGACCTGACGTAGGGAGTGAGCTGTGCACCGTCACGACGGGGGGTCAACGGATGGATGACCCGGAGTTCCGCGAGTTCGTGCAGGTCCGCTACGCCGACCTGCTGCGCACCGCGTACCTGCTGACCGGCAACCGCGACGCCGCCCAGGATCTGGTGCACGAGGCGCTGCTCAAGGTGATGCGGCACTGGCGGCGGGTCGACGAACCGATGGCGTACGTGCGGCGGGCGATGGTGAACGAGCGGACCAGCCGCTGGCGCCGCGTCGGGCTGCGGGAGCTGCTCACCTCGACCGTGCCCGAGCGGGCCGGCCCGGACAGCACCGAGGGCGTGGTCGTCCGGGACGAACTGCTCGCCGCGCTGGACCGGCTGCCGGTCCGGATGCGCACCGTGCTGGTGCTGCGCTACTGGGAGGACCTGCCGGAGACGGAGGTGGCGGCGGTCATGGGCTGCTCCCTGGGGACGGTGAAGAGTCAGGCGGCCCGCGGGCTGGCCCGCCTGCGTGAGGTGCTGGACGTCCGGCTGCCCGACCTGGCCGGCGAGTTGAAAGGGGAACCGGCATGAGTGTGGACGAACTGCGCAACGGACTGGCCCGGGTCGCCGCCTCCGTGGTCCCCGACGACGACCCGTACGGTCGGCTGTTGCGTCACGCCCGGCGGCGCCGGCGTGTCCGGTGGGCCGGGGCGGGGGCGCTGTTCGCCGGGCTGCTCGCCACGGTGCTGGTCGTGCCCGTCGCCGGAGTCGGCGGTCTCCGCACCTGGCTCGGGGACCCGGAGGGGGCATCCGGCTATCCGGTCACCAGCGACTGGGTCTGGCGGCTCCTCGACTCGCCCACCCGGGGCAGTCTCGGCGCCGACCGGCCGCTGGTCGACCAGTTGGCCCGGACTTTCGACCAGGATCGCGACCGGGTCGGCATGAGCCGCGCCCTGCCGACCGCGAAGGTGCTCTTCGCCGACGACACCGCCGGGGTACGCACCGTCGTGGTCGCCTACCACTCCGACACCGCCGCGGCGCTGGTGTCGAGGACCGGCCCGATCGGGGCCACGTCGCAGCAGCTGATCCGGGCCGGCGGGGTGAGCAACCTGCCGGTGTCGCCGTTCTCCGTCCTCGGCGACAGCGTCGACGGACGCACCTGGCTGCTCGGCCTCGCCCCGGCCGGCTGCACCGTCACCGCCGCCCCGTCGGCGACGGTGGACGCCGACGGCGCGGTGCGACGGAGCTGGCAGAGCGTCCCCACGCCCGGCTACCTCCTCCTCACCGAACAGCGCATCCGCGGCTGGTGGCGGGTCGAGTGCGACGGCGCGATCCGGGAACAGGGGCCGGTCGGCTACCGCACCGGGGAGTTCAGCAACGAGGCCGTTCCCGTTCAGGGCGACGAGCTCAGAGCGGCGGAGCAGGCGGCGGTGGCGTCGTACCGGGCGCTCGCGGAGGGTGCGGGCCTGCCGGCCACGCCCGGCCCGGTGCGCCGCTGGTCCGGGCGGATCCCCGGCGAGGGCATTGCGGCCGCCATCGCCGGCCCGGCTGCGGGCGTCGGACCGTACATCCTCCAGCTCGGCGCCGCCCCGAAGGCCCTGCTGGCCACGGCCGGGCCGGACGACGCCCGTCCCGACGACACCGAAACCCTCGGTGCGAGCCGGGCCGACTGGGCGCTGGTGGCCACCACCGTCAGCACCTCCCCGGGGCTGATCGCCGTACGCGTGCCGGCCCGGGTCGGCGGGCACGCCGTCCTCACCGACCAACTGCTGGTGGCTCCCTGGCCGGCCGACGCCGTCGAGGTGGAGGCGGAGAGCGCCGCCGGGGCTCGTTCGGCCGCCCCGGTGGACAGCGGTTTCGCGATCCTCTCCGTGCCCATGGGGGCGGAGGTGACCCTGCGGGCGCTGGACGCGAACGGCAAGGTCCTCGCCTCGCAGCGGTTGCGCGAGCCGGCGGCGGGCGAGCGGATCTTCAACGAGCAACTCGTCTCGGCCTGGTAGCGGACGGTGCTGGTGCGGGAGCGGTGGTCTGGCCGCTCCCGCCCGGCTCGCTCCTCCAGGCACAGCGCGGGGCAGTTGGTGAAGCAGCCAACTGACTCTCATGCGGCCGGGTGGGAAATGGGCGCGGCGACGGCGTCGTTAGGATGAGTGCGCGACGGACGAGTCGACCGGGCGGCCGCGTCGACGGGCTGCGGCCCGTCGCCGAGGAACGTCCGGACTCCACAGGGCAGGGTGGTTGCTAACGGCAACCCGGGGTGACCCGCGGGACAGTGCCACAGAAAACAGACCGCCGGCCCGAAACGGGACGGTAAGGGTGAAACGGTGGGGTAAGAGCCCACCAGCATCCCGGGTGACCGGGATGGCTCGGTAAACCCCACCCGGAGCAAGGCCAAGAAAGGGTCGTCACCGCAAGATGACGGTCCGCGCAGACGCTCGAGGGCTGCCCGCCCGATGTCTGCGGGTAGGCCGCTGGAGCCTGCCGGCGACGGCAGGCCGAGATGGATGGCCGCCGCCGACGCGCCTTCGGGCCGCGTCGGTCACAGAATCCGGCGTACAGGTCGACTCGTCCGTCGCCCACCAGGTCAGAGCCGCGATCAAGGCTCTGGCCTGTTTGTATGTTCAGGTGTCGATGGTCGCCGTTGGTCAACTTTGGCCGGCGTTTGACGCCCTGGGGACGCGCCCTGACGCCCTGGCGACGCCCTGGCGGAGCTTCAGTTTGGAAGGACGAGGATCATCGCCCCGAGATGCCGGAATCGCCTGCTCGTGGCACGGGAGTGGTTCACGGCTCGTGCCCGCTCGTGCCCATG